>NZ_RZPW01000073.1:0-13513 GCF_003998455.1 Mesorhizobium sp. M7A.F.Ca.CA.001.08.2.1
CCCATATGCAGCGCGGCCGGTGATATTTGAAGCTGCGGCCGACGACCGCGACGTCACCCGCCAGCAGCGCCGAGGCGATGGTGTCGCCGGCAAAGCCTTGCACGATGGTGCCGTCGAAGCTGAAGCGGATCGGGCGCGAGCGGTCGATGGCGCTGCCGCCGGTGGCAAGACGTGAGGCGGTCACGCGGCATGCTCCCCATCGAGAGCGGCCGAAGACAGCACCTTGTGGGTGATGGTGTCCCGCTCCATGACGAAGAACTCGCCGCAAATCATGTGGACCCAGATCTCGCGCGCCGCGCCTTTCGGATTGGTGCGCAGATAGAGATAGTTTGCCCAGCGATCGATCTGCACGTCGGCGCCATCCGGCCTGATGTTGCCGGCATCGCCGCCATAGTGGAATTCGGTTTCGTCGCGCGGACCACAGAATGGGCAAGGAAAGAGCTGCATAGGATCCTCAATCTTCGTCTTTATGCATGTCGTTCTCCCAAAACCGCTGCGTACTTTTGGGCGACATGCATCAGTGCGCGATGCCGGAGCCGGCCGCTTCGTCGATCAGCCGCCCGCTGGCGAAGCGATCAAGGTCGAATGGACGGCTGATGTGGTTGTGTTCGCCAGTCGCCAGCAGGTTCGCCAGCAGCGTGCCGCCTGCGGGAATGGCCTTGAAGCCGCCCGTGCCCCAGCCGCAATTGAGGAACAGGCCGGGCAGCGACGAGGGGCCGATGATCGGCGAGGAGTCCGGCACGACATCGACGATCCCAGCCCATTGCCGCATCAGCTTGAGCTGGCCGAAGATCGGGAACATCTCCAAAAGGCCGGCGATCACCCCCTCCAGCGTCGGCAGATTGCCGCGCTGCGCGTAGGAGGGGATGCGGTCGAGCCCGCCGCCGATGACGATCTCGCCCTTGTCCGACTGGCTGACATAGACGCCGCAGCCGGGCGACAGCACCACCGTGTCGAGGATCGGCTTGACCGGCTCGGAAACGCAGGCCTGCAGCGCATAGGAATTGATCGGCAGGCGGAAGCCGGCCTTGGCCGCCAGCACCGAAGAATGCCCGGCCACCGCCATGCCGATACGCTCGGCACGGATCGCGCCACGCGAGGTCTGGACGCCACGGCAGCGGCCGCCCTCGATGATGAAATCGGTGATCTCGCAGTTCTGGATGATGTCGACGCCGAGTCGGCTTGCGGCCCGCGCATAGCCCCAGGCGACCGCGTCATGGCGTGCCGTTCCGGCCCTGCCTTGCCAGATACCGCCGAACACCGGGAAGCGTGCGTCCGGTGAAAAATTGTAGATCGGCGCCACCCGGCGCACATCGTCAGGCGAAAACAGCTCCGCATCGATGCCGTTGATCTGCATGGCGTTGACGGTGCGGGCGCCGATCTCCATCTCGCCGGTCGAGTGGCAGAGATTGACCATGCCGCGTTGCGACAGCATGACGTTGTAGTTGAGCTCTTTCGACAATTCCTCATAGAGCCGGTGCGCCAGCCCGTAGAGCTCGACGCTCTCCGGATAATAGTAGTTGGAGCGCACCACGGTGGTGTTGCGGCCGGTGTTGCCGCCGCCGATCCAGCCTTTTTCCAGCACCGCTACGCTGGTGATGTTGTGGTTCTTGGCCAGGTAATAGGCCGTTGCCAGCCCATGGCCGCCGCCACCGATGACGATCGCATCATAGGACAGTTTCGGCTCGGGCGAGCGCCACGCCGGTTGCCAGCCGGTTTGGCCGGCCAGGCCCTCCTTGAACAGCGAAAAGGCGGAATAGCGTGTGGTCATGACGTGCCGGACAGGCCTGATTTTCGGAAAGAAACGTGGATCATCGCATGGTCTTCCGCACCGCCGTCACCGGTTCGATCGGTCGTGCCCGCATCGCCTTGCCCAGCGGATCGTATGGCGACGAGGCGATGACGCGCGCACCTCTTTCGACGCCGACGATGTGGGTTGTCAACTGCGTATCGATATCAGCCACCTCGCGCTCGACCAGCGCCATGGCGAGGCTCTTGCCGACCGTATGGCCGTAGCCGCCCGAGGTGACGAAGCCAGCAAGCTTGCCTCTATACCAGACCGGCTCGTAACCGCTGGCATCGGCGTCCACCGCGTCGATTTCGAGCGTCACCAGCGTGCGCCTCGATGAAGCCTTCAGCTCCTTCCGGGCCGCCTCGCGGCCGATGAAATCGCCCTTGTCGAAAGCGATCCAGCGGTCCATCCCGGTCTCATCGGGCGTATAGTCCTGCGTGAACTCGCGCGACCAGATACCAAAGCTCTTTTCGAGCCGCAGCGAATTGACCGCGCCGAAGCCGTATTCGGTGACGCTCAGATCGCTGCCTGCGGCAAGCAGCGCGCGGCGCAGGCCCGCGTGCTCATTGGCCTGGCAATGGATCTCGTAGCCGAGTTCGCCGATGACCGAGAGCCGCCCGACCTTGGCCCGCACCAGCCCGACATCCAATGTCTTGCAGGCTAGAAAGCCAAAGGCCTCGTGCGAAACGTCCTGATGTGTGAGGCGCTCAAGCAGCATTCGCGCATTGGGACCAGCCAGCGAGAAACCGACGACCGCGTCTGAAATGTCGCGGACGGTGACGCCGTCGCTCATATGCTGCTCGAACCAGCGCATATGCCACTGCCGCAGATAGTAGGATCCCATGATCCACCAGGAGCCATCGCCCCAGTTGAAGACGGTGAGGTCGCCCTTGAGCTTGCCGTTTTCGCCGAGCATAGGCGCGAGCTTGGCGCGACCCGGCTTGGGCAGCGCACAGGCAAGCAACCGGTCGAGCCAAGCTTCCGCCTGCGGCCCGGCGATTTCGTAGCGCGAGAAGGCAGTGATATCGAGCAGACCGACGCCCTCGCGCACCTTGCGGCACTCCTGTGCGACGATGTCGAAGGCGTTGGAGCGCTTCAGCGTCGGTGTCTCGACGAAGCCATGCGGCGCGAAATAGAGCGGCACTTCCATGCCCCATGAATTGCCCCAGCGCGCGCCGGCGGCATCCATCGCGTCATGCGCGCCGGCTGTCTTCAAGGCCCGCCCCGCCGGCAACTGCTCGTTGGGATAGCTCATGACAAAGCGGCGCGAATAGAACTGCCCGGTGGTCTGCCTGATGTATTCGCGGTTGGAGGCGAAATCGCCATAGCGGGCGATGTCCATGCCGTAGACATCGGCTTCCGGCTCGCCATGGATCATCCATTCGGCAAGCGACTTGCCGACCCCGCCGCCTTGCAGGAAACCGGCCATGACGCCGCACGCCACCCAGTAGTTGGGAACCCCGCGCACCGGGCCGACCAGCGGATTGCCGTCCGGCGAGAAGGTGAAGGCGCCGTTCACCCAGCGCTTGATGCCGGCATTCTCCAGGCAGGGGTATCGGCTGAAGCCGAGGGCCAACTCGTCGGCGATGCGGTCGGTGTCTTCCTGGATCAGTTCAATGCCGTAATCCCACGGCGCCCCATCCATGTTCCAGTGCTTGTGGTTGATCTCGTAGATGCCGAGCAGCAGGCCCTTCTGTTCCTGGCGCATGTAGGTGAAGCCTTCGAGATCGACGATCAGCGGCAATTCCTTGTCCAGCGCCTGGATTTCGGGCAGCGCCTCGGTGACGAGATAATGGTGCTCCATCGGCGACACCGGCAGGTCGATGCCGGCCATCCGGCCGACCTGCTTGGCCCACAGCCCGCCGGCATTGACGACGTGTTCGGCAATGACCGTGCCCTTCTCGGTGACTACGTCCCAGCCGCCGTCCGCGCGGCGGTTGAGTGCCAGCACGCGGTTGTGCTCGATGATATCGGCGCCGCGCAGCCTGGCTGCCTTGGCATAGGCGTGCACGACGCCCGAGGGATCGATATGGCCTTCGCGCGCAGCATAGAGTCCACCCAGCATGCCGTCGGTGTTGAGGATCGGGCAGCGCTGCTTGATCTCATCGACTCCGACCAGGTGGACATCGTCGATGCCCATGGTCTGGAAGATGCGGTAGGAAGCCTTGAGCCATTCCCAGCGCTCCGGCGCGGAGGCGACCGAAATACCGCCGGTCATGTGCATGCCGATGCTCTGGCCCGATTCCTTCTCGACCTCGGAGAGCAGGTCGATCGTGTAGGCCTGCAGGGCGGCGATATTGGGATCGGCGTTCAGCGCATGGAACCCGCCGGCCGCATGCCAACTCGACCCTGCGGTCAGCACCTCGCGTTCGATCAGCGCGACGTCGCTCCAGCCGAACTTCGCCAGGTGATAGAGCACCGAGGCTCCAACCACGCCGCCGCCAATGACGATCGCCCGATATTGGGATTTCATCCTGTCGCACTCCACCCAGCCAGTGTGGCGTACCCTATCGGTATTGTACATATGTGTCTAGAGGTTGGCGGACAGCGGAATGAGCGCCCGTGCGCCGCTCTGCGCCGATACGGCAGAGGGCTCCTCTGCTGCTGTCGGCAGCAACCGTGCTTGCCATTGGGCCGATGCACGAAGCGAAATCGTCAGGCCGCGGCGACCGGGCGGGCCGTACTATCGGTTGCGCGAAAGCGTCTTCTCGACATAGCGCGAGAAGTCCTCGACATCCTCCGCCGGAGGCTCCTGGCCCGTGAAGCTGCGCAGATAACCGGCGACGTGAGGCAGGCGGCTGCTCATCGGCTCGTTGAGCTCAAGCGAGTAATAGCCGATCTGCATGAAATACAGCACGCGGGCCCGCACGAAGGCATCCTCCTCGTCGTAGCCGTGACGCATGAACATGTCGCGTATGGCGTTGACACGCTCCTCGTCGGCCTCGTCTAACGCGCGCCTGATGGCGGGCGAGCGACGGGCCCAGGCCCTGATCGCGAAATCCAGCTGGGGGTCGAACAGCCTTTCGTCCACCCAGCATTCGAAAATGCTCATCACCCCGCGTATGACGGTGGCGGAAGGCCGCCTGGCGCGTTCCACGATGAATTTGGTATTCGTCTGCCGCCAGTAATCCAGCAACTGGTCGAGCAGATCCTGCCGGCTCTTGAAATACCAGTAGAAGCTGGAGCGCGACACATCGAGCTTCTGGCCAAGCGTCAGCACGCGGACGCGTTCGACTCCGTCAGAGATCAACGTTTCAAGCGCAAGCTTCAGCCAGTCTTCGCGAGTGGCCTTGATGTTGCCGGTGGCGCCGGCGCGCTGAATCGTCGTTTCGAGAGCTGCCATCGACACGACGCATGACATGCTGCTTCAGGCAAATCAAGGCTATGGACATAAGTGTACAGGATGAATCGGCCCAAGCCGATTGATGCATGATGGAGGTTGGCTGCATCGAGGCTCGATGGGGAATCGTCGTCGCCCGCCATCGGCGCGGCGCAGGCACGGGGATTTTTGTCGCGGCTGGCGGTTCACTGTTTGCTTTCCCGCGAGGCAATTGTCTGGCAAATACCAGTTCAGACAGATGCCCGCGCGGCCAACAAGCAGGAACACACGATATGACGCTGTTTCGCAAGAACCTCATCGATGGCGAGTGGGTCGGCGATCCCGGTTCGCGCAACATCAACCCCTCGGATACCGGCGACGTCGTCGGCGACTATGCCTCGGCGGGTGTCGAACAGGCCCAGCAGGCGATCGCTGCGGCCAAGGCAGCGTTCCCGGCTTGGTCCCGCTCCGGTCCGCTGGCGCGTCACGCGGTGTTGAAAAAGGCCTCCGACGAGATTCTGGCGCGCAAGGACGAGATCGGCCGCAATCTGGCGCGAGAGGAAGGCAAGACGCTGGCCGAAGGCATCGGCGAGACAATTCGCGCCGCCCAGATATTCGACTTCTTTGCCGGCGAAACGTTGCGTTTGACCGGAGAGGTCGTGCCGAGCGTGCGGCCGGGCGTCGGCGTCGAGATGACGCGCGAGGCGGTCGGCGTGGTCGGCATCATCACGCCGTGGAATTTTCCGATCGCTATTCCGGCCTGGAAGATCGCCCCGGCGCTGACACACGGCAACACCGTCGTCTTCAAGCCGGCGGAACTGGTTCCCGAGAGCGCCTGGACCATCGTCGACATCCTGCATCGCGCCGGCCTGCCGAAGGGCGTGCTCAATCTCGTCATGGGCAAGGGCTCGGTCGTCGGTCAGGCGATGCTCGACAGTCCCGATGTCAACGCCATCAGCTTCACCGGCTCGGTCTTCACCGGCAAGCGCGTCGCTGCGGCAAGCATCGAACACATGCGCAAGTTCCAGCTTGAAATGGGCGGCAAGAACCCGCTGGTCGTGCTCGACGATGCCGACCTCGCGATCGCCGTCGATTGCGCGCTCAATGGTGCCTTCTTCTCGACCGGCCAGCGCTGCACCGCCTCGTCCAGGCTGATTGTGGCTGACGGCATTCACGACCGCTTCGTCGACGCCCTCAAGGATCGCATGAGCAAACTGGTCATCGGCGATGCGCTCGACGCGCAGACCCAGATCGGTCCTGTCGTCGACGCGACGCAGCTGAAGCAGGACGAGGACTATATCGCCATCGGCGTCAGGGAAGGTGCCACGCTCGCCTTCGGTGGCGAGCGGCTCGACCGCAAGACGCCGGGCTTCTACCTGCAGCCGGCGTTGCTGACCGAGGCGACCAACGCCATGCGCAGTTCGCGCGAGGAGATTTTCGGGCCTGTCGCCAGCGTCATTCGCGTCAAGGACTATGACGAGGCGCTTTCCGTTGCCAACGACACGCCGTTCGGCTTGACCTCCGGCATCTGCACCTCGAGCCTCAAGCATGCCACGCACTTCAAGCGCAATTCGGAGGCCGGCATGGTGATGGTCAACCTGCCGACGGCGGGTGTCGATTTCCATGTTCCCTTCGGCGGCCGCAAGGGTTCGAGCTATGGGCCGCGCGAGCAGGGCCGCTATGCGGCGGAGTTCTACACCACGGTGAAGACGGCCTATACATTCGCAGGCTGATCGGCCGTCGACCGATCAGCCGGGCTGATCGGTCACTGCCGACCACGCCGGCAACCCCGCCATGAACATCTGGATTGGAGCGGCGCGAAGGATGACAGTGCAGGACCTGACCTGGCTTAACCCGCCGCCGCACCATTCTATCGACGGCGACAGCGTTCGTGTGCGCACCGGCAAGGAGACCGATTTCTGGCGCGAGACCTTCTACGGTTTCTGGCGCGACAATGGCCACTTCCTGCACCGGCCCGTCGAAGGCGATTTCACCGCCGAGGTCACCGTCAAAGGCGACTACGAGGTGCTTTATGATCAGGCGGGGCTGATGGTCCGGCTCAGCGAAACCCATTGGATCAAGGCCGGCATCGAGTACACCGACGGCCTTGCCTATTTCTCCGTCGTGGTCACCAACGACACGTCAGACTGGTCGCTGGTCGCAATTCATGCCGGTCCGGGCGGCGTCAGGATCCGGTTGACCCGTTACGCCGAAACGATCCGTGTCCAGTATCTCGATGCTTCCGACGGCCACTGGAAGCCTGTGCGGCTTGCCTACTTTCCGATCTCCAGGACGGTGGATGTCGGCATGATGTGCTGTTCGCCGCAACGCGAGGGCTTCGAGGTCACATTCTCCGGCTTTTCGGTGGGGCCGCCGATATCGCGGGAATTGCACGATTGAGACGTGCGGCCTTGCGCCGACCGCAAGCCCTTCGACTTTGTCATAATCAAGTCTGTAGATCGAGCCTCGCCGGCGGCTGCGCCTGTCGTAAGTTGGGTTCTCCGGAGCCGGAAGGGGTATTGCGGGGAAACTTTTGGCCTTTGTTCCGCTCAAGGCGAATATGTCGGGCAGCACGTTGCAACGGTATTGGCATCCGCGCTAGGAGTTGCCCATGGGCAGGTTGCGAAGGGCAGTCAAAAGAGCCGTCTATTCCAGGGCGCTGAGATTTCTTGGCGTTCCGCCCGTGCTTTGGTCGCAAGGGATCGGACATTTCTGCGATTTCGCCGGGCCGCGCTGGTATCGCAACGCGTCAACCGCATCGACACAGAGCGAGGCATTTTTCCGCCAGCATTACAGCGGCGCACATGGCATCGTCTGGCTGCGTCTGAGCACCTTGTCCAGGGATGCGCAAACCTGTGATCTCGACACGTTCGTCAGGATCGTGTTGCCGACGATCACGGCACCGTTCACGCTGCTGACGACCGATGGCGATGCTTCGGTGCCGTCTGATCTGGCGAAGGACACCGTCGACCAGCTTCTCGCCAACCCCTTCCTGGTCTCCTGGTACAGCCAGAATTGTGACGGCAGTCACCCCAGGGTCAAGCCTTTCCCGATCGGGCTCGATCTTCACACGCCTCGGTCCTTCGCCACGCCGGAAGGGCTTGTGAAGCAACTGGAAATCATACGCGCCCGGCAGGATCACGTGGACCGCCGCCCGCCCAGACTGTTCTCTGATTTCAGCATCAGCAATGGCTCGAGACAGCGCCGGGAACTGCTTGATGCCCTGCGCGGATGTCCGCATGTCGATTTCCTGGCGAAACGCGTCTCGCAGCGCTCGATCTGGCAACTGTACTCGCAATACCCGCTTGTGCTGTCCACCGAAGGCAACGGCCTGGACTGCCATAGGACATGGGAGCTGTTTTATCTCGGCTGCATCGTCGTCACCAAGACCTCGCCGCTCGACCCGCTCTATCAGGGTCTGCCGGTCATTATCGTCGACGACTGGCATGAGGTCAGGGACCCTGATGCGCCGAGGCGCTGGATAGAGCAGGTTAAGCACCTGACCGAGCGCGACCATGTTTGGGGACGCTTGCATCCGCAAACCTATCTCGAGCCCATTCGGCAAGAACTTCTGCACGCACCCTGACAGGGCAGCCACGAAATTGGAGTCGCGGTCGGCAGGGCCCGCAGGATCCGCGGAAATATAGAGCCGGCTAACCTCTGGATGGCACCGACGTTTGGCGGATATCCGAGATGGTCGACGAGGCTTTCGTCAAGCGCCGCATCGTCGCCGAATGTCCGACGCACCAGCTGCGGCAGGCTGCCGGAATGTCACCATCGCCTGGACCACGCCAACCAGCGGCCCGCCAGATGCTTCCATGATGAGGTGAGCCTTGTCCGCCGATAGGCGTCGCCGGCCATCTTTATGCCTAGCGCCTGCGTCGGGAAGGGATGGATGACGTCGGCCAGCGCACGCAATCCCATGCCCGATTTGATGGCCAGCGACACCGCATTGATCATCTCACCGGCATGGCTGGCGACGACCGTGGCGCCCAGGATGCGGTCGGACCCTTCCCTGACGTGGATTTTGACGAAACCCTCCTCCTCGCCGTCCATGACCGCCCGGGCGACATCGTGCATCAGCACCGTATAAGTCTTGACCGGGATGCCGTTCTGGCGCGCCTCCGCCGGATAGAGGCCGACATGGGCGATCTCCGGATCGGTGTAGGTGCACCACGGAATGACCAGCTCGCTCAGTTTCCTGCGTCCGAGAAACAGGGCATTGCGCACGACCATGCGAGCTGTGGCCTCGGCGGTGTGGGTGAATTTGTAGGCGAGGCAGACATCGCCCGCCGCATAGATGTGCGGATTTGTGGTGCGGAGATAATCGTCCACCTTGATACCGTCGGCATCGTATGCCACCCCGGCGTTTTCCAGGTCGAGGCCGTCGACGTTGGGCGATCGGCCGATGCCGGTGATGATCTCGTCGACGGAAATCGTTGTCGTGATGTCGTCGCACACCAGATCGGCGAGCTTCTTGCCGCCTTCCGTTCGCACCGCTACCACCTCGGTGTTGAGGCGAACCTCGACACCTTCGCGCGCCAGCGCGTCCGAAAGGATCTGGGCGGCGTCGCGTTCCTCGCCGGGCAGGAACATCGGTTCCCGTTGCGCCAGGATGACCTTGGCACCGAGCAGGCAGAAGGCCTGCGCCGCCTCGCAGCCGAGCGGTCCGCCGCCAATGACCAGAAGCCGCTTCGGGCACTCCGTGAGCTCGAACATGGTCTCGTTGCTGAGATAGCCGGCCTCGGCAAGGCCTGGAATCGTCGGCAGCCTCGGGCGCGCGCCTGTCGCGATCAGCGCCTTCCTGAAACGCAAGGTTTGTCCGGCGACCGTGACAGCGTCCGGTCCGGAAAACAGCGCTTCGCCGAAATAAAGGTCGATGCCTTCGGAAACCAGCCTATCGGCGGCATCCGCGCGGCTGATCCGCTGCCGGATCTGCCGCATCCGCGTCATGGCGCGCGGAAAGTCGACGTGAAGACGGTCCGGCATGTCGCCGCCGAAATTCTCGGCATCGCGCATGTCGGCATAAAGCCTTGCGGTGCGGATGATCGACTTGGACGGGATGCAACCGACATTGACGCAAGTTCCGCCGATCAGATTGCGCTCGATGAGCGCGACCTTTGCGCCGAGGCCGGCCGCTTCGTAGGCGGCAGTCAGCCCAGCCGGCCCGGCACCGATGACGACGAGGTTGTAGGGACCGTCCGGCTGCGGGTTCTTCCAGTGCGGCGGATGGGCGCTCGCGATCAGACTGATGTCGTTGCTGTCGACGGGGAAGGCGGTGGTCCTGGTCCGGTCACGCGACATTGCCGCCACCTGACGCCGGGCTTGCCGGCTGAGACAGCCAGCCGCCATTGAATCCGGCCTTGTGCAGGCCGCGACGGATATGCTGATTGGACCGCATCAGCTTCCAGATCAGCCCTGACCGATGGTTCTCGATCATCATCACCACGATACCCTGATCCAGCCCATAGTGGCCTTCCGACACCCAGCCGTGCCTCCCGAATTTACGCCGGTTCGCCAATGTCGGATTGAAGCCGCTCGGCAGCCGGAAATTGTCGATCACCTCGGGGTAGCGATCGCCGAGATGGCGCAGCGCCGCCAGGCAGATCTCCGGCGCGAAAGGCAGTGATGCCGGATAGGACCAAGGGGCGATCGTCCCGTCATCGGGCCCGAACGGAGCGCCGCGCGCGGCATAGCCGGAAAACCGCCGGCGCTGTCGCTCCACGCTGGTGCGGAAGCCGCCCGGCCCGTCGCCCGCCGAAAGTCCCCAAAGGTTCTCTTCATAGCCGTCATAGCCGTAAGGGTTGTGGCGCGCATAGTCGCGATGCAGATAGGTCGAGCGGCGGCTGTTTTCGAAATAGTCCGAGTTCTTCTCGCGCATGAAGGCGTCGCGGATGCCGGCGAAATCGATCCAGGCATGCGAGAACTGGTGCATGAACAATGGGCCGCCATACAGCACGTCGTAGCCGTAGATGTTTTCCCACTGATAGGTCGCCGTCCAGCCCTCGTAGCTGTTATCCGAGGTTGGACTGTCAGGCGAGGCCATCGACAGCACGTAGAGGATCGTCGCTTCGTTGTAGCCCTCCCAGCCATAGTGCAGAAAGCCGCTCTTTGGCTTCCAGCCTTGCCGCAGGGTCGGGCTTGAACCTTGTGCCCACCGCCAGTCGACGCGCCGGTAGAGCGCCTCGGCCAGTTGGCGGATTTCGGCTTCCTCGTCATCGTCACCGGAGAAATAAGCGCTCGCCACCAGCATGCCTGATATCAGCAACGCCGTATCCACCATCGACAGTTCGCAGCGCCAGACGCGCAGGCCGGTCCGCATATCGAGGAAATGGTAGTAGAAACCCTTATGGCCGGTGACGTTGTCGCTATTGCCTTGCCGGCTGGTCGAGAAGAAACGCAGCGCGGCCAGCGTCAGCTTCGCGGCGGCATCGCGCGTCATCCAGCCGCGCTCGACGCCGATCGGATAGCTGGACAGCGCGAAGCCGACGACAGCGATGCTGGCCGGCGAATTCGGCCGCGATGTGTCCGCGACCAGTCCGTTTTCGGGGTTCACGTTATCGAGGAAATAATCGAAGGCGGCGCGCTGATAGCGGTCCAGAAGCTCATCGTCGGACAGTGCGGCAGATTCGGCTCTAAGCAAAAGTAGCAAACTCCCGCCTGACGGCTGCATTCCGTGTCATGGTTCCCGCTACCTTGTCGCGACTTGTCGATTCGAGGCGTCCAACTATACGCCCGCATGCTCCGTCCGTTGCACCGTCACGTGGAATTGAGATTCGTTCTGCCTCAGTAGGTGGCGCGGCCGCCGGAAACGTCGAACACGGCGGCCGTCGTGAACGAACACTCTTCCGAGGCGATCCAGCAGATCAGCGCCGCCACCTCGTCGACCTCGCCAAAGCGCGCCATCGGTATCTTGGACAGCATGAAGTCGATGTGCTCCTGGCTCATCTGCTTGAAGATCGCGGTGCGCACGGCCGCCGGCGTGACGCAATTGACCGTCACCCCGGTCTTGGCCAGTTCCTTGCCGAGCGACTTGGTCAGGCCGATCACCGCGGCCTTGGACGTGCTGTAGGCGGAGGCGTTGGGATTGCCTTCCTTGCCGGCGATCGAGGCGATGTTGACGATGCGGCCATAGTTGCGCCCGAGCATGTGCGGCACGAGCGCCTTGTTGCAGTAGAAGACGCCGTTGATGTTGATGTCGATGACCTTCTGCCAATCTTCCGCCGAATAGTTCCAGGTCGTCATGTTCGGCCCGGTGATCGCCGCGCTGGTGACCAGGATATCGACACCGCCAAGCGCTTCGAGCGTTGACCGGGCAGCGCGCTCCACGCCTGCGGCATCGGCAACGTCGATAGCGATGCCGTGAAGACTGGGGATGACGGCCTTGGCCTGTTCGATCTGGGCGGGATCGCGATCCCAGACCGAAACCCGTCCGCCTTCTTCGACAATCCTCTGCGCCACCGCCAGACCAATGCCCGATGCGCCACCGGTGATGACCGCCACCCGATCGCTGAACCGTCCTGCAAAATTCATCGGCATCCGATCTCCCCCCGTCACCTGAACCCGATGGACTGACACGCGAGCGCCATGCCATCGGCGGCGACTGTGCTGCCCTCACCAGGCAAGTTCAAGCCGGCATGCAGCCCGATCGTCTGGGCCAATCCCGTGCCGCGGATTACACGGGAATTCCCTCGAGCTGGTCGCCCAGTGCTTTCACCATCTCCACCAGCGCTGGTCCGATCTCGGCATGCGCGCGGTCCTCGGTAATGATCTCGCCGATGCCGCCGCAGGTGATGGCAACCAGCGGCGAGCCGTCACGCGGGCGGAACGGCACGCCGACTGCATGGATGTAGCTGTGCCAGGCGCCGAACGACGTCACATAGCCCTGGCGTGCATATTGGGCGATCGCATCGTCGATCGCCGCCGCGATCATCGCTGCCTTGTCCGGCTCCGCCTCCTGCAAAGCCCGTACAAGGCTGACGCGCTCCTCGGGTGAAAGGGCCGCCGCATAGGCCAGCCCCATCGATGTCTTCCAGATCGGCAGATAGGAGCCCGGGTTGAGCCGCAGCGTGACAAGGCTCTCCGACCGGCAATTGGCGAGATACACCATGTTGAGGCTGTCGCGCGTGCCGAGCGCCACCGCCGCCCCCGTCAAATCGGCCAGCGGCTGCATCAGCGGCCGGGCGACGTGCACGACGGCGCTTGAACTGAGCGCCGAATAGCCGAGCGCCACGGTAGCCGACCCCAAGCTGTAGCGGCCGAGATCCTTGTCGTACAGGAGGTAGCCGAGCGCGCTCAGCGTATAGGTGATGCGCGACACCGTGGCTTTGGGCAGGCCGGTGCGGGCAATGATGTCCTGGTTGCCGAGCGAGGCGTCGCCCGGCCGGAAGGCGCGCAGGATG
>NZ_RZPW01000740.1:0-3038 GCF_003998455.1 Mesorhizobium sp. M7A.F.Ca.CA.001.08.2.1
GACGTGGTTCGCCATCCGCTGGTGGCGGAAATCGTCAGGGCCTACGACCGGGACGCCAAGCTGGCGCGTGGCCTCGGCGCCGAGAATTGATGTTGGCGATGCGGCTTCATGCCTGAGGACATAATATCCGGCGACGGGAATATTCCCGTCGACATCGACATAGCGGTTGAGGCGGGCAACTGGCCCGACGAGGCAAGCCTGACGCGGCTGGTCGATCGGGCCGTTAAGGCGGCTTTTGCCGAAACCGGCGTGGCGGGCCGTTCCGAACTCAGTCTCGTTTTTTCCGACGACGCCCATATCCAGGTTCTCAACGCCGGCTGGCGCGGCAAGGACAAACCGACCAACGTCTTGTCTTTCCCGGCTTTTCCGTTTGCGCAGGGCGGTCCGTTGCCGCCGATGCTGGGCGACATCGTGCTGGCCGCCGAAACGGTCGCCCATGAAGCGGTACTGGAAGACAAGCCTGTCGAGAACCATATCACCCATCTCGTCATCCACGGCCTGCTGCATCTGCTGGGCTACGATCACGAGACCGAGGCCGAGGCCGAGGCGATGGAAGCCGTCGAACGCGCGGCGCTTGCAAGGCTTGCCATTCCCGACCCCTACGCGTAACTACATCTGACCAATTGACCGGACGACGATGAACGACAAACCAGAGACTGCCGCCCGCCCCGACGCCGGCAGTGCAACCAAGGCTTCCGATACGTCGGAAGAGGGATCAAGTCCGAGTACCGTTACCTCTGGTGCTAGCAGTACCTCTGCTGCTGCCGGCATCGGCAGCGCTGCCAGCGAGACATCGCCTGCCGGTCCCTCCCTGTTCGACCGCGTTCTTGGCCTGTTCAGGCAACGCAACGGAACCAGCCTGCGGGAGGAAATCGCCGGCGCGCTTGCCGAGACAACGAGCGATGCCGGCGCCTTCTCGCCCGGCGAACGCGCCATGCTCAACAACATCCTGCGGCTGCGCGAAGTGCGCGTCGAGGACGTCATGGTGCCGCGCGCCGACATTCAAGGGGTCGAAATCACGACGACGCTCGGCGATCTGCTGGGCACCTTCGAGCAATCCGGCCATTCCCGCATGCCGGTCTATTCAGAGACCCTCGATGATCCGCGCGGCATGGTCCATATCCGTGATGTGCTGGCCCACATCACCAAGATCGCGCGCGTCAAGAAGGGCCGCTCGACCAGGAAAACACCCGTCGCCACGGTTCTCGATCTCGCCCAGGTCGATCTCGCACGCACCATTGGCGACCTCAATCTGATCCGCCCGGTGCTGTTCGTGCCGCCGTCGATGCTCGCCTCCGACCTGATGGCTCGCATGCAGACGACGCGCACGCAAATGGCGCTGGTCATCGATGAATATGGCGGCACCGACGGCCTTGCCTCGCTGGAAGACATCGTCGAGATGGTGGTCGGCGACATCGAGGACGAGCATGACGACGACGAGCCGATGATCACCCAGAGCGGCGACGGCGTGTTCATCGTCGATGGCAAGGCCGAGATCGACGACGTCGCCAAGATGATCGGCGGGGATTTCGCCGCCGGTGAACATGGCGAATATGTCGACACCATTGGCGGCATGATTTTCAACACGCTTGGCCGTGTTCCGGCCCGCGGCGAGGTGGTGCAGGCCATACCCGGTTTCGAATTTCACGTCCTCGACGCTGATCCGCGCCGCGTCAAGCGCGTGCGCATCGTGCAGAGCCAGAAGGGTGAGCGTCGCCGGCGTGCCACGGCGCGCACCGAACAGGCGTGAGCGTTTCGCTCGCACGATGACTATCGACGACCCGTTCAAGCATCCAAGTCTGGGCTCTGGTGTTTTCTACAAGGATCCTCGTGCCGCGCTGGACTGGCTCGAGGCGGCTTTTGGCTTCGAGCGCAGCATGGTGGTCAGCGATGCCGAGGGAAAGCTCATCCATGCAGAGATGCGGTTCGGCGACAGCTACATCATCGTCGATTCCGAATGGAGCGATTACGTCGCCAGCCCGGTTTCGATCTTGGGCAAGAACACGCAGTCGATCTATGTCAGGCTGAAGGGTGGCCTGGATGCGCATTGCGAGCAGGCGCGGGCGCTCGACGCTGATATAATCCAGGAGCCGGCGGATCAGTTCTACGGTGAGCGCCAGTATCGTGCACGCGACCCCGAGGGCCATGTCTGGACCTTCACGCAGACCATCCGTTCGGTTCAGCGCGAGGAGGCCGAGCGGCTGGGGGGCGTTCAAATCGAGGGTTGGCACCGGTAGGCAGGGCCGGAGCTGTGCATCTCAGCCAGCCCATCCGCCGTTTGGAGCGCGGAGCGCAGCCTGTTAAATCTTGTGTCCTGATTCGCGACTCGGAAGTATGCATGGAGCGCCTCACCGGCCGGATAATTCTGCTTTGGGGTTGGCGGCGTGCGCTCGTGGCGTTTCTCGCCGGCGCCCTCGCGGTGCTTGGGCAGGCGCCTTACGACTTCTTCGCCGCCTGTTTCGTCTCGTTCCCGCTGCTGGTCTGGCTGCTCGACGGCGCCACCGGCGAAGCTTCAGGCAGTCTGTTCCGGCGTCTGCGGCCGGCTTTCGCCGTCGGTTGGTGGTTCGGTTTCGGCTATTTCCTCGCCGGCCTCTGGTGGATCGGCTCGGCGCTGCTGGTCGAGGCCGACAGCTTTGCCTGGGCGCTTCCCTTCGCGGTGGTCGGCATTCCTTTCATGCTCGCCTTTTTCTATGGCTTTGCGGCAATCGTTGCCCGGCTGCTGTGGAGCAACGACATTGGCCGCATCGCCGCCCTTGCCTTCGGCTTCGGCCTGGCGGAATGGCTGCGCGATTTCCTGTTCACCGGTTTTCCCTGGAATGCCGTCGGCTACGCGGCCATGCCCGTGCCGCTGCTGATGCAGAGCGTCTCGGTGACGGGCATGATCGGCATGAACGCGCTCGCGGTGTTCGTCTTCGCACTGCCGGCACTGCTGGCGGCACGTCGGCACCTGCGCCTCGGCGCGGCACTGTTTGTCGTGCTCGTCGCTGCCCATGTCGGCTTCGGCTATATCAGGCTTGCCGCTCCCGAACCGCCAGCTT
>NZ_RZPW01000741.1:0-3038 GCF_003998455.1 Mesorhizobium sp. M7A.F.Ca.CA.001.08.2.1
CTGCTCCTCGGCGGGCTGCTCGCTCTGGGCAGGCGCGGCCTGCTGTTCAGGCTCGGCCTTCTTGCGCTCGTGTTTCTGTTCGGGTTCCGCCTGCTGCTTCTGCGCGCAGGCCTCGGCCGATTCGCCCTCGGCGCATGCTGCTTGCGCCAGGATGAATGGGGTTGCCGTGCGCTGGGCAAGACCGGACGCGACACTTCCCTGAAGCGGGAACGCGCCCAACGGCGCGGATGCCATCAACAGGCCAAGTGCGGTGCCTGCCAGAATCCGTGGTTGGCGTTTCATCGAAATTCTCCTTGTGGGGTCCCATCCTTGCCGAAACCGATCTTGTGCCGATTGGTTCCAGTCTGGCACGGATAGAGGCCGTACGGGGCGATTGACCGACCTTTTGAAGGCAACTTCATGTCATTCACCTAGCGATAGCCGCAATTGCGACCATTGCCGCGCTTGACCTTGCCCGCGGCCGGGGCCACATCCGGGAAATGGAAACGCCATTCTGGAAAACCAAGGCGCTGGAGGCGATGAGCCCGGCCGAGTGGGAATCGCTGTGCGACGGCTGCGGTAAATGCTGCCTGTCAAAGCTTGAGGACGAGGACACCGGCGAGATCTACTGGACCAGCGTCGGCTGTCGGCTGTTCGACGCCGAGACCTGCCGCTGTTCGGACTACGCCAACCGGCTGGCGCGCGTTCCCGACTGCGTCGGGCTGACGCCGCAGAATGTGCGAACCATCAGTTGGCTGCCCAGTACCTGTGCCTATCGGCTGGTTGCCGAGGGCCGCGACCTCTACTGGTGGCACCGGCTGGTGTCTGGCAGCGCCGAGACCGTGCATGAAGCCGGCATCTCGATGCGCGGCCGGGTCAAGGCGAGTGAAACCGATCTTGCCGAGCCGGAAGACTATTTTGACTATGTGCTGGACGAGGAGCCGTAGGACCAGCCGCGGCGAGCAACAGCCCTACGTTCGAAGGCATTTGGCCAATCCGCGGGGGGTCGGAATCGGGCGCCGAGTCAGGCATTCCGGCCTTCACCAAGGGCTGGGGAGGATGGCGAATGGCCGGAACTTCCTTCTTCCCGCCATATGAACCGGAGATGAACGGCAGGTTCGTAAAGAGTTCAGACAGGCAAGCGCATTCTCCCCCCATCGGTTCACGAGGACGGGCGAAGGCCCGCAAAAAGGAGAGAAGACGATGTTCAACACGATCAAGACGGCAGCCCTTTCGGCCCTGGTCGGTCTCGGCACGCTGGCGGCCGTTCCCGCCCACGCCGACAGCCTCTATCTCGGCTTCGGCAACAACAACGACCCGCGTTTCGGCGTCTATACCGGTGACGACGGTTATCGCCATCGCCGTGATGAACGCCGCGGCGACTGGCGCCGTGGCTGCTCGCCGGACCGCGCCCTCGACAAGGCCGAACGCATGGGTCTCCACCGTGTCCGCATCGTCGACGTCAACCGTCGTACGGTGAAGGTGGCGGGCCGCCAGGACGGCGACCGTGTCGTGGTGGTGTTCGCCAATGAGCGCGGCTGCCCGGTTATCTATCGCTGAGGTTCGACAATTAAGGCCGACCCTCTTTGAGGGTCAGCCTGGCAGCATGATCTTTAGCAAGATCAGCTGGGACTAGCGGAGCCCCTTTCCGGTTGAAGGGTGTGGCTCGAAAAACCCCGCGGGAGCAATCCCGCGGGGGTTTTTATGCGTGCTATTGGCTGGTGATGCATCGGTGGCTGGGCAAGACCCAGCCACGGATCCTCAGAGCCGCTTACTTCAGTTCGAAGGTGACGGTCACCTGGACATTGTAGGAATTCTCGCCGGCCTGCACGGGAGCCGCGCCACCCGCCGCGGCATCGAAGGCCTTGGCGTTGATCGGCATCGGCGCCGGCGCAATGTTCTGATCTGATATCTCGAGCACCCGGCCGAGGCTGGCGCCTGCGGCCTCGGCCAGCGTCTTGGCCTTGGCCATGGCGTTGGCGACCGCCTTCTTGCGCGCCTCGGTGACCGTGGCTGCCGGGTTGTCATTGGTGAAGGCGATGCCGCCACCCTGGTTGACGCCGAGCGACACCGCCTTGTCGAGGATCTCGCCGGTCTTGTCGACATCGCGCACCCGCACCGAAAGCGTGTTGGTCACCTGATAGGCGACGAGTTCGGCTTCCTGGCTGCCGTCCGGCTTGTTGGTGTAGTTGTAGCGCGGGTTGATCTGGATGCCGGCGGTCTGCAGGTCCCGGTCCTTGATGCCGGCGGACTTCATCGCCGCGATCACGGCGGCCATGGCGTCATTGTTGGCGTCGAGCGCGGCGCGCGCGGTCTTGGCCTCGCGCATGACGCTCAGCGTCAGGACCGCCAGATCGGGGGCCACGGTTGCTTCGCCTTCGCCCGACACGATGATGCGGGGCGGCGTCGGCAGATCGGTGGCTCCAGCCATCGCCGGAAAAGCGATTGCAGCGGCGAGCGCGAGAGGCAAAAGATGTCTGGTCATGAAAATCTCCTTGGTCTGCGATCAAGTCGCAGACGTCGCGTAGAGCGCGATTATGGGTTGATTTGGGCGATCTGGGGAAGCCCGTCGGGAAAGCCTTGTGCCGCGATGCGAAAAACATTAATCCAGCCCGCGTGGGGCCTGTAGCTCAATGGTTAGAGCCGGCGGCTCATAACCGCTTGGTTGGGGGTTCGAGTCCCTCCGGGCCCACCATCCAGTCCACCCGATTTCCGGGGTTTTCGACCGTCTCGGAATAGCTCCGACATTTCCGTGGGTTAGCGCCATGCAGTGGGCAACACTTGGCTGAGACGACGCAGTTAGCGCCCAAAACACCTGACTTTTGGTCGTCCGTCTCTGTCGAGCGAATTCCGTAGCCAAGTGTTTGCCGAAGTGATGGTCGACTGATCAGCGAGATGCTCGCCGGATGGTTAGAAGCCGAGGAGTGAAGCCTGGTCAGCCCAGGCAAGGGGGAGGTCCGACAATCGGGACAGCCGGTGCGCCGTCAGTTCAACAGGTTGATCACCTGCAACGATGTTGGCCGCAATTTTCGGAGCGAGGAGCGCGAAGGGCAGGAGGC
>NZ_RZPW01000742.1:0-3021 GCF_003998455.1 Mesorhizobium sp. M7A.F.Ca.CA.001.08.2.1
GTGCCCGGCGCACCGCCCAGGATCTGAACGCCGGCCACTGTGGACGCATCGCAAAGCACGGTCGTTACCCCGGATTTCAGCCTGGCGTCGGACGCATTGCCGACGCGCAGGCCGGCAACGTCGGTGATCAGGTTGCGTGGGCCGGTGCGAAACATCAGTTGCTTTCCAAGGGCGCAAAGCGCGTGCCATCGAAGCGGAAGACGCGGTAGGGGCTCCGGCTGAGATCGCCTTTCGCATCAAACCGGATCGGCCCGATCGCCGTGGTGAAATCCTGTCCGGTCAGAGCTTCGGTCAGTGGTTTGCCCGAGCTTTCGGACAAGCCCGACGCTGCCTTGGCGATTTCGACCGCCGCAAAGGCCGGCAGCGTATAGCCGTCGGGCACGACTTTCTGCGCGGCAAAGGCCGCCAGCACTTTTGGATCGGCGACATCGGCCCATTCCGGCGGTGCGATCATCAGTGTGCCCAAGGAATAGGGCACGTCGCCGGGCGGCGTGCGCAGATTCTCGCCGCCGGCAAAGACGATGCCCGCCTGAAGCTGTGCGGCATCGCGGCCCATGATGGCGATGTCGTCGCCATCGCCGCCGGCAAAGACATGCGTCGCGCCGGCCTTCTTCAGCCGACCGATCATGCCGATCTGATTGTCGAGCTGGGGCCGGAACGTGTCGACGAACACAGGTTTCAGCGCTGCCTGTTCGGCCGCTGCCCGCAACGTCTCGGCGATTTCACGGCCGTAGATGGTCCCGTCGTCGATAATGGCGAACAATTCGTTTTGCCACAGGCGGGTGAGGGCTGACGCGACCGCATTGCGCTCATCGTCGCCGCGTGGTCCGAGGCGATAGACCGGCCAGCCGGTCTTGGCGCGGCGGTCGGTCAGGCTTTCGGTTCGCACGCCAATGGTGATGACCGGAATGTTGGCGTCCTTCAGGATCGGCATCGCCGCCTCGATCGCCTCGGTGCAGAGAAAGCCGACCACGATATTGACCTTGACGGCTGCGAATTCCCTGGCCGCGGCAGCGCCGCCATCGGCGGTGCAGGCATCATCCACGGTCTTGAGTTCGATGCCGTCCGCTTCGGCGGCCATACCGGTACCGGCCTCGATCTGCTTGCCGAGAATGGCCGATGGTCCCGACAGGGGCGCCGAGACGCCGACCAGCAGCGTCCGGGCATCCGCACCACTGGCCAGGAACAGCCAGAACAGCGCCGCTATTGTTCTTGTCCTGGGTCGCATTCGAGCGATGGGATCCTCCGGGCCGGTCCTATGCTCCCGGCACTGTTGCCGCCAAGACCTAAAGGCTGCCCGGCCTTGGTGCAACACGCGAATTTCGGGATATGGCTCAGGCACTTCGCTTGTGGCGGGCTATGTCTGGCCATATATGTCGATAGGATCCTGACAATGGAAAAAATACGGTGCTGAAGAAGAACGACATTGGGCCGCAGGCCTATCGCGACGCGATGAGCCACTTTGCCGGCCACGTCCATGTGGTCACCACCGACGGGCCGGCCGGCAAGCGCGGCGCGACGGTGATCGCGGCCTGCTCGGTTTCGGACACCCCGCCGACCATCCTGGTCTGTCTCAATCGCGAAAATCCCAAGAACGAACCGTTCGTGAAAAACGGCAGGTTTGCCTTGAACACCCTGGCTTCCCACCAGGAGCCGCTGTCAGTCGGCTTTTCCGGAATCACCGGCTTGCCGGTTGAGGAGCGCTTCGCGCTCGGCGAATGGGACGTGATCTCCACCGGCGCGCCGACGCTGAAGGGTGCGCTCGCCGTGTTCGACTGCGAATTGATCGATACCAAGGACCTGGCCACCCATCGTGTGCTTTTTGGCAAGGTGACAGGCCTGCGGATGGGCGATAATTTGCGGCCGCTGATCTATCACGCCCGCGGCTACCACGTACTGGAAAGCGGAGCGGCGGCGTTCACGGAGAAAGAATGACCGAGCTGAAACCGCGCGCCGCGCCACGGACGATCGACGAGACGCTCGATCTCCTGACCGGTGCGGACTATGTGGCGGACCGGTCGCTGGCGACCGTACTGTTCCTGTCGTTGCGTATGAAGCGGCCGCTTTTCCTTGAGGGCGAGGCCGGCGTCGGCAAGACCGAGATCGCCAAGGTGTTGGCACAGGCGCTCGGCCGCCGGCTGATCCGCCTGCAATGCTATGAAGGCCTTGACGTCTCGTCCGCCGTCTACGAGTGGAACTACGCCGCGCAGATGATCGAGATCCGCATGGAGGAGGCGGCCGGCAAGGTCGAGCGCTCCGCCATGGAGCGCAACGTCTTCTCCGAAAAATACCTGATCCGCCGCCCGGTGCTCGATGCGCTGACCGGCAAGGCGGGGGCTGCCCCGGTTTTCCTGATCGATGAGCTCGACCGCACCGACGAGGCGTTCGAGGCCTTCCTGCTCGAAATCCTGTCCGACTTCCAGGTGACGGTGCCCGAGCTCGGCACCATCAAGGCGGAAGAGCCGCCGATCGTCATCATCACCACCAACCGCACCCGTGAGATCCACGACGCGCTGAAGCGGCGCTGCCTCTATCACTGGGTCGACTATCCCAATGCCGAGCGCGAGTTGGAGATCGTGCGCCGCAAGGTGCCGCAGGCCAACCAGCGCCTTTCGGCCGAAGTGGTCTCCTTCATCCAGAAGCTGCGCCAGATCGAGCTGTTCAAGGTGCCGGGTGTCGCCGAAACCATCGACTGGGCCGGCGCGCTGACCGAGCTCGACAAGGTGGCGCTCGATCCGGAAACCGTCTCCGATACGATCGGCGTGCTGTTGAAATACCAGGACGACATTGCCCGCATCGAGCAGGGCGAAGGCCGGCGCATCCTCAACGAGGTGAAGGCCGAGCTTTCGGCGGCGGAGTAGGCGATGCCGCGCCCCGAGCCAAAAGAGGCCATGCCGCACGGGCGGATCGCCGACAACATCGTCTATTTTGCCCGCACCTTGCGCAAGGCGGGCATGCGGGTCGGGCCGGCCTCGGTCAAGGACGCCATCGAGGCGGTGCTCGCCGCGGGCATCGGTTCGC
>NZ_RZPW01000743.1:0-3016 GCF_003998455.1 Mesorhizobium sp. M7A.F.Ca.CA.001.08.2.1
GGGCTACCGTCACCGGCTTTTGATTTCCGCGCGGCGGTGTAGTTTGGCAAAAAGGACATCAGGAGGAACTGGTCATGAACCGTCGCGACTTTCTTTTGAGCGGTGCCGCCGCCATCGGCGTGATCGGGGCCGCGGCAACGATGCTGCGCATGGGCGATCCGCAGGCAGCACAAGCGGCCGAGAGCTTCGAGGTCGTCAAGACCGACGCCGAGTGGAAAGCCATCCTGTCGCCGGCTGCCTTCGACGTGCTGCGCAAGGAAGGCACGGAGTACCCCGGCACCAGCCCGCTGCTCAACGAACACCGCAAGGGCATTTTCGCCTGTGCCGGCTGCGACCTGCCGGTCTATTCGTCGGAGACGAAATTCGATTCCGGCACCGGATGGCCGAGCTTCTGGCAAGAGATCCCCAAGGCGATCGGCACGACCGTGGACAGGTCGCTCGGCATGACGCGTACCGAGGCACATTGCCGCCGCTGCGGCGGCCATCTCGGCCATGTCTTCGACGACGGTCCGGCGCCGACCGGCCTGCGCCACTGCATCAACGGCGTCGCGCTGACCTTCAAACCCGCCACGGCCTGAGTCCATAGACTGGAATGCAAAAAACTCCGGGCTTGCGGCCCGGAGTTTTTTGCGCGGTCAGAGCTTTTCGGGCATGGACTGGAGGAGCTTCCCGAAACCGCTGCCCACGTATCTTTGTCTTGTCGCAATCCCCAAGGGAAAGCGCTGCGCGCTTTTCCCGGGAAAACCGCCTTACACTTTTCCTGGAATTGCTCCCTATCAGTGCCCCCCACCGCCGCCGCCACCCGGTGCGGCCGGCTTGCGGATCAGCATGGTGAACAGGCCAAGCGTCGCAAACAGCACCGTCAGCATGAAGAACACGTCCATGAAGGACAGCAGCGCCGCCTGCTGCTGGACCATGCCAGACAACTTGGAGATCGCAGCGCTTGTCGCGTCGAGGCCGGGGGTCTGCTCGAAATTGCGGGTCATGTTCTGCAGCTTGGTCTGCGCGGCTTCACTGCCCCATTGCACATGCTCGGAGAGCCTTGCGTAGTGGAAGGCGTTGCGGTCGATCAGCACGGTATTGATCAGCGCAAGGCCGACGGCACCGCCAAGGTTGCGGGTGAGATTGAACAGGCCGGACGCGTTCTTCAGCCGCTCGGGCGGCAAGGTGCCGAGCGCGATGTTGTTGATCGGAACCATGCACAGCATCATCGAACAGCCGCGCAGGATCTGCGGGATGAGCAGCTCATAGAAATCCCAGTCGGCGGTCAGATGCGTCATCCACCAGGTGCCGGTGGCGAAGCCGAAGAAGCCGATCATCATCATCAGGCGCGGGTCCATCTTGTTCGACAGGATGCCCGAGATCGGCGCGGTGAAGAACATCGCCAGGCCGCTGACGAACAGAGCCTCGCCGATCATCATCGAATCGTAGCCGCGGATGCGCCCGAGGAACACCGGGTAGAGATAGGTCAGGCCGTAGAGACCGATGCCGATGACGAACGAGAACAGCGAGCCGAAGGCGAAGTTGATGTTGGTGAAGGCCTTCAGGTCGACGATCGGCTCCTCGGCGGTGAACACGCGCCAGAAGAACAGCACCGCGCCGACGGTCATGACGACGGCGCAGATGAAGACGCCCTGGTCCTGCAGCCAATCATTGTTGGGGCCTTCCTCGAGCACATATTCCATGCAGCCCAGGAAGGCCGCCATGCCGGCGAGGCCCCACCAGTCGAACTTGCTGAACAGCTTGAGGTTGGGCTTGTCGAAGTCGATCAGCGTCCAGGCCGCCGTTGTCACCAGGATGCCGGGCACGACGTTGACCAGGAACAGCCAATGCCAGGACATGGCATGGCTGATATAGCCACCGACGGTCGGGCCGATGGTCGGCGCCAGCGTCGCCACGAGGCCGATCATCGGCGAGACGACGGCGCGGCGCGAGGGCGGGAAGATGGTGAAGGCAGCGGCAAAGACGCTCGGTATCATGCCGCCGCCGATGAAGCCCTGGACGGCGCGGTAGACGATCATCTGGTCGATGTTGGTGGCGGTCGCCGCCAGCGCACTGGCCGCGGTGAAGCCCGCCGCCGAGATGGTGAACAGCACGCGCGTCGACAGCATCCGGCTGAGAAAGCCGGACAGCGGGATCATCACCACTTCGGCGATCAGGTAGGCGGTCTGCACCCACGGAATTTCGTCGGAGCTGGCGCTGAGGCCGGCCTGGATCTCCGACAGCGAGGCGGAGACGATCTGGATGTCGAGGATGGCCATGAACATGCCGAACACCATCGCCAGGAAGGCGATGACGCGCCGCGTCGAAATGGTGTCAGGCACAGCCGGCCTCGCCGGCGGCGCTCCTGCTGTCAGGGTTGCGGTTGCCATGGCATTGCTCCCCGGCCGCCGCTCAATTCGACGCTGCCACTGACGCCGACCCGGATGGGGCGGTGCGGCTGTCGACGGCGACGACGACGCTCAGGCCGGCGCGCAGCTTACCGCTCTTCAGCGCATCGGCCGGCACATCGATGCGGACCGGAACGCGCTGCACGACCTTGGTGAAGTTGCCGGTGGCGTTTTCGGGCGGCAGCAGCGAGAACACGGCACCCGAAGCCGGCGCCAGCGACGAAACGGTTCCCTCGAAGTCCTGGCCGTCGGTCGCATCGACCGAGATCCTGACCTTCTCGCCGGGAACAAGCCGGGCAAGTTGTGTCTCCTTGAAGTTGGCGACGATGTAGAGCTTGTCCATCGGCACGATGACGGCGAGCTTCTGGCCGGGGCTGACAAGGTCGCCCTGCTCGACCGAGCGGTTGCCGACGATGCCGTCATATGGCGCCTTGAGCACGGTGAAGGAAAGATCGCGCAGCGCCTTGTCATGGCTGAGCTGCAGGGACGCCAGCGTGCTCGCCGATTCCGCGCGCTGCGCCTGCAGCACGCCGATATTGGCTTGCGCGGCGGCGATCTGTGCGTCGGCCCCGACAAGGGCGGCATCGGCCTGCTGGACCGCGGTCTGGGCGTCGTCCAGCTGCGCC
>NZ_RZPW01000744.1:0-3015 GCF_003998455.1 Mesorhizobium sp. M7A.F.Ca.CA.001.08.2.1
ACAGGTGTAATGCGAAAATCCGCCCAGGCAAACGCCACTTGTGCGGAAATCCGCACAAAAGTATTGTCCGCGCGACCTCTGACAAAGGCGGAAATCCGCGATTCCGGCCTTTCCCCGATCTGGCACGACGCTTGCAAAACTGTTTTCAGCGGCGTGCGACCGGAGCGCCGCGATGGGAGAAGTCACGCAGGCGATCCGTTTTCGCCCATCCGGCCAGGGAGAGTTCGATGCACATCGCAGACCAATCAGGCGCGCTTGCCGCGCAGCGCAAACCTTTCTATGCCCAACTATACGTGCAGGTGCTCGTCGCGATCACCGTCGGCATCCTGCTCGGCCATTTCTATCCGTCGGTCGGCGAGAGCATGAAGCCGCTCGGCGACGCCTTCATCAAGCTGGTCAAGATGATCATCGCCCCGGTCATCTTCCTGACCGTGACAACGGGCATTGCCGGCATGAGCGACCTGCAGAAGGTCGGGCGTGTTGCCGGCAAGGCGATGCTCTATTTCCTCACCTTTTCGACGTTGGCGCTGATCATCGGCCTTGTCGTCGCCAATGTCGTGCAGCCGGGCGCCGGCTTCAACATCGACCCGGCGACGCTCGACGCCTCGACCGTCAACACCTACGCCGCCAAGGCGCACGATCAGTCGGTCACCGGGTTCCTGATGAACATCATCCCGTCGACCATCGTCGGCGCCTTCGCCGACGGCGACATCCTGCAGGTGCTGTTCTTCTCGGTGCTGTTCGGCATCGCGCTGGCGCTGGTCGGCGAGAAGGGCGAGCCCGTCCTCAATTTCCTGCAGGCGCTGACGACGCCGATCTTCAAGCTGGTCAGCGTGCTGATGAAGGCCGCCCCCATCGGTGCCTTCGGCGCCATGGCATTCACCATCGGCAAATACGGCATCGGCGCGGTCATCAATCTCGCCATGCTGGTCGGCACCTTCTACGTGACGTCGTTCCTGTTCGTGTTCATCGTGCTGGGTGCGGTCTGCCGCTACAACGGCTTCTCCATCCTGTCGCTGATCCGCTACATCAAGGAAGAGCTGCTTTTGGTGCTGGGCACCTCCTCGTCGGAGGCCGCCCTGCCCTCGCTGATGGAAAAGATGGAGAAGGCCGGCGCCAAGCGCTCGGTGGTCGGCCTGGTCATCCCGACCGGCTATTCCTTCAACCTCGACGGCACCAACATCTACATGACCTTGGCGGCGCTGTTCATCGCACAGGCGACCAACATCCACCTGTCGATGGGTGACCAGATCCTGCTGCTGCTGGTGGCCATGCTCTCGTCCAAGGGTGCCGCCGGCATCACCGGAGCGGGCTTCATCACCCTTGCCGCCACGCTGTCGGTGGTTCCGGCGGTGCCGGTCGCCGGTATGGCGCTGATCCTCGGCGTCGACCGCTTCATGTCGGAATGCCGGGCGCTGACCAACTTCGTTGGCAATGCCGTCGCCACGCTGGTGGTGGCGCGCTGGGAAGGCGAACTCGACGAGGCCAAGCTGGCGAGGGCGCTGGCGGGCACGGCTGACGACAGCCTGCCGGCGGATGTCGTCCCCGCCGAGTAACCACGCGTGGCTTATGCGTAAAAGGCCGGAGGCATGCTGCCTCCGGCCTTTGTCATGCAGTCGCACGTCAGACGGTGCCGATCTTGCTCAGTGGTGTGTCCGGATATGTGCTTGGGCCGACAGGCATGCGGGCTGCCAAAGTGCCCTCGTCGTCGAACAGCACAAGGCTGGCGGCGCCGACGAGCCCAGCATGGCGGCCGAGCTGTGCTGGAACGACCGGTACGTCGCGATAGGCGCGCATGGCCCGCTGCCTGATGGTTGCCTCGATGGTCGGCGCCATCAGGTCGAGCCCATTGGCGATGCCGCCGCCGACGACCAGCACATCGGGCGAATAGAGATGTAACAGGTTGGTGAAGCCGACGCCCAGCCAGCGGGCTTCCTCGTCCAGCAAGGCCGAGGCAAGATCGTCGCGCAGCCGTGCCGCCTCGACGACGTGGCGGCCGGTCACCTCCGCATCCGCTGACAGGCGCCGCAAGGCAGAGCCGTCGCCGGCCGCCGTGGCGGCGGTGGCGCGGCGGCCGAGCGCGGTTCCCGAAGCGATGGCCTCGAAGCAGCCGATGACGCCGCACACGCAACGCTCGCCCTCATTGGTGATGGTCATGTGACCGATCTCGGCGGCAAGGCCACGGCGGCCATGCAGGATGCGCCCATCGACGACGACACCGCCGCCGATGCCGGTCGACACCGTGACAAAGACCAGCGAGCGAGCGCCATGGCCGGCGCCGAAGCGCCATTCGCCGAGCGCCGCGGCATTGGCGTCGTTCTCCAGACGGACCGGCAGGCCGAGCCGCCGCTCGAGGATGTCGGCAAGCGGTACATCCAGCCAGCCGGTGAGTGTCGGCGGGCCGACGGCGATGCCGGCCAGCGGATCAAGCGGTCCCGGCGCACCGACACCGACGCCGACGACCGACAGTGCCGGGGCTTCGGCATGGACGGTCGCCGCCAGCGCCTCGATCTGGCCGATCACCACGTCTGGACCGGCCTGCGCCTGCGTCGGCACCGCCGCGAATGCCAGGATCTTGCCTTCGCGGTCGACCAGGGCGGCGCGAAGCTCCGTCCCGCCAAGATCGATCGCAAGGGCGGCTTCCGTTGTCATGCCGCGACCTTCAAGCCGCGCAGCCAGCCGATGCGGCCGGCGAGGTCCTTGTCACCGAAGGCGAGCGAACCGAGAACCACGGTTTCGGCGCCGGCGGCACGCAGCAACGGCACGGTCTCGTGGCGGATGCCGCCGTCGGCGGCCAGAACCACTTGCGCCTCACGGCCGGCCTTTCTCAGGATAGCGCGGGTAGCGCCCAGCCTGTCGCAGGCCTTGTCCGACAGGCTCTGTCCCTTGACGCCGATTGCGGTTCCAAGAAGCGTTACGAAGGCGACTTCCGGGACGAAGGCCGTCACCGCTTCCACAGGCGTCTCCAGCCTGAGCACGACGCCCGCCTCGGCGCCGAGCTCCCGCGCCAGCCGC
>NZ_RZPW01000745.1:0-3007 GCF_003998455.1 Mesorhizobium sp. M7A.F.Ca.CA.001.08.2.1
GCTCTTGTCGGCCTGCGCTTCGAGCGAGGCGATCAACTCTTTCAGGCTGCCGGCCTTGGCCGCCAGCGCTTCGGATCGCTGCTTTTCCGCGGCCATTTGCGTTTGCGTGTCGGCTTCGAGCTTCTGCTTCGCCTCCAGCAGCATGCCGAGCCGCTTCTTTTCCGCCGTCTGGTCGCCGACCGCCGCCGTCAGCCGCGCCCGTTCGGCCTCGATCGACGCCGTAATCCTGGTCTGTTCCTTGAGATCGGCAAGCAGGCTGTCGGTCTGCTGGCGCAGTTCCGGCACCACCGCGCCGAGCAGGATGGCGCTGCGCACCGACGACAGCGCGTCCTCGGGCTTGACCAGGATCGCCGGCGGCGGGTTGAGGCCCATGCGCTGCAGCGCGCCCAGCACTTCGGCCAGAACGTCGCGCCGCGCCATCAGCGAGGCGCGGATCTTCTGTTCCTGGCCCTTCAACCCTTCCAGCCTGGCGCCGATGTCCTCGATGTCCTGGCCGAGCTTCTGTTCGGTCATCGCCGACTGGATCAATGCGGCGGTGATCGAGGCGTGATCCTTCTTGATCGTCGCGATGTCGGCGGAGAGCTTGGCCAATCGTTCCGACGACAGCGTGATCTCCTTCGAGACCCGTTCGTATTCGGCCCGGCTCTGGTCCGGATCGGGAGCCAGGTCGAGCGTGTTTTCCGCTCGCCCCGCATGCAGCGACAGCACAAGCACCGCCGCCGCGATGCCGCAGCGCGCGCGCCATGAGCCCGTTCTTGATTTTCTGTCTTCAGACATTGAAGCCCGACTCTATGCGTGGCTTCGTTAACGAACAATCAACCATGTTCGAAACCGCCCACTCGATGCAATGTTACGTTGGCATTGGGGCGGAAATCCGGGTGTGTCGCACCAATTCACCGGCTTACGAGCGATGGTAGGGATGTCCCGAAAGGATGGTGGCCACACGATAAAGCTGCTCTCCCAGCATCACGCGCACCAGTTGATGCGGCCATGTCAGCAATCCGAACGACATCACCAGTTCGGCCTGGTCGCGCAGCGGCTGGTCGTGGCCGTCGGCGCCGCCGATGGCGATGATCAGCGCTTTGCGGCCACCGTCACGCAACAGGCCGAGGCGCCCGGCGAAATCTTCCGAGGAAAAGCTTTTGCCGCGTTCATCGAGCAGGATCAGGGCAGTGCCGGGCTGCAACTGCGTCTGCAGTTTCTGGCCTTCCTCACGCCGGCGCTCGTTGGCGGTCTGGCCGCGCCCCTCGGCTATTTCGGCAATGCCGCCAAATTCAAGCCCCACCGCCGGGCCGCTCTTGGCGAAGCGCTCGAAATAGCGGTCGGCCAGCAGCTTCTCGGGGCCGGCTTTCATCCGGCCCACGGCATGAACTGATATCTTCATCCTTGCCTTGTAAGTCGCGCGAACGACTTAGTGGAGCGTTTCTTCCTCGAGGTCCGGCGCCTGCCACATCTTTTCGAGATTGTAGAATTCGCGGACTTCGGGGCGGAAGACATGGACGATGATGTCGCCAGAATCGATCAGGACCCAGTCGGCGCCGGACAGCCCCTCGACGCGCGCGGTGCCGAGACCGGCATCCTTGATCGCTTTGAGAAGATGATCGGCGACAGCCGCGACATGACGGTGCGATCGGCCCGAAGCGACGACCATATAGTCGCCGAGGCTCGATTTCCCCTGGATGTCGATGGAGACAATATTTTCGGCCTTGGAGTCTTCCAGACTGGCAAGGACTGTCTTGATGGCGCGGGACACGGCGTCGTCTACGCTGATCCTGGCCGGCGAAGGCATGATATCGGCCTTCTTCCGCAGTGCTGTTCTCAGTGTATTTCCTTTCGCAGCAAGAACAACCAAATCACCCCTTGAAGCAGGTGACACCACTTAGATAGGCAGAGTTCCCTGACAGTTTCAAGACGGGACCCTGCCTCGCACGAACGTATTGTCGCTCCTGTGGTTCCGCCGCACACCGGAAAAGATCGGAACCCTCGCCGTCGGCATGGGTTATCGGCTCACCGAACAACCGGATTTCCCCCATGCCGATCGACCCGCAAAACGCCTTCCTCAGCGTCCAGGCTGGCCTCGCCCAACTGAGCACGCTGATTGTTTCCTACTCCTTCTCGGCCATCGGTGCCGTTATCCTCTTGATCGTCGGTTATATCGTCGCCGGCCTTGCCGAACGTTCGATCTTCGCCGGTCTCGGCCATATCCATGGTTTCGACGCGACGTTGCGGCATTTCTTCTCCAAGATCGTCCGCTATGCCATCCTGATCCTCGTCACCATCATGGTGCTCGGCCAGTTCGGCGTGCAGACGGCCTCGATCATTGCCGCGATCGGTGCCATTGGCCTCGCCATCGGCCTGGCGTTGCAAGGCACGCTGCAGAACATCGCGGCCGGCATCATGCTTCTGGCACTCCGGCCGTTTCGCATCGGCGAGTCCGTCGAGGTCGGTTCGATTGCCGGTACGATCGAGGAGATCGGCCTGTTCGCAACCAAGCTCAGGACGGCCGACGGGGTCTACATATTGGCGCCCAACTCGACGCTGTGGAACCAGCCGGTGCGCAACTTTTCGCGCAATGGCGTGCGCCGCAGCGACATCACACTCAGCATCGGCTCCTGGAACGACATCGACCGCGCTCAAAAGACATTGCTTGCCATTGCCGCCGCCGAACGGCGGGTCAAGCGTGAGCCGGCACCGATCGCTTTCGTCGCGACATTGGGCGATAGCACCGTTTCGATTGCCTTGCGCTACTGGACATCGTCGGCGGACTTCTTCGCCACCCAGACCGATCTCACCAAGCGCGCCAAGCAGGAATTCGATAGCGAAGGCATATCGATCCCGCTGCCGCCACCGGAAGCCCCGTCACCGGAAGCCCGTCGACAATAGTCGGGTGGCTCAGTGCCGGCCCTCATCGTCCGGTGCGAAGGCGAGTTCGACCGGCAACGGCGCCTGCGCCGTCATCGGTGCGAAACTGCCGGTTTCGCCGACCGGGACCGCACGCGTCGTGAAC
>NZ_RZPW01000746.1:0-3003 GCF_003998455.1 Mesorhizobium sp. M7A.F.Ca.CA.001.08.2.1
CACCATCATATCGTCATTGCGTTGCGGCGCGGCGGAAGACGGCGCGTTGCCGCCCAGTGCGCGCACGAAGGCCGCCAGCTCCCATATCTGGTCGTCGGGTATCTTCTGGCCGAAGCTTGGCATCCCGTTGGGCCTGCCGTCGCGGATCGTGGCGTGGATGCTTTCCATCGAGCTGCCGTAGATCCACTTCTCGTCCATGAGCGCCGGACCCATGCCGCCACCGCCATTGGCATGGCAGCCCGAGCAGTTGAACCAGCCGAACAGGCGTTTGCCCTCGCTCATGTGGAAGGCGTTGGCCTCGAAGCTCGCCGCTTTGTTGTCGGTGGGGGAGGGTCGCTGTCCGCCCGGCTCCAACGTGGTCACAGGCGTCGGCTGCTCACCTGAGCCGAGCGCCGATTGCGGTCGCGTGTCGCGCTCCTCGCGCTGGCAGGCGACCAGGGCCAGTGTCAAGGGCAGCAACATCGCCAGAGCGCGACTCATAGGGCCGGTCTCCCGGCCATGTCCAGACGCGGTACGCCGTATCGCGCCAGAACCGCGTCGATCTCGGCCTTGTGTCGGGCAAGCGCGCTATTCACATCGCCACGCAGCGCATCGTCCTCGCGTCGAACACCCATTGAGATGTCGTACATCAGCGGCAGTTGCGGTCCATCGATGCGAGGCGTGACCGGCGTGATCCGGAGCGGCACCTTTTGCCTCTGCGCGAAATAGCCGGCGAGCGGACCCCAGACCACGGCAAGGTCGATCTCGCCGTTCGCGACAGCTTCGACGATGCGCGCCGGCGGGTTGGGAGCAGAGTAGTCGCCATAGACGGGGTAGCCGATGAGGTGCCCGACAATGCCGCGGCGGCCAAGCGCCTGGACAGGCGGCGAGTTGGCGCCATCGTCGCCGATGAGCTGAACACCGATGCGCAATTCTTGCAACCGCGGGTCGTTGAAGGACGTCACGTCCGGGCCGTCCTGGCGGGTCACGAAGACATAGGACGAACGGTAGTAAGGCGTGGTGGTGCGCAGCATTTCGAGATTGGCAGGCGTGCCGGGCACGAGATCGCAAAGGCCTGCCTTCAGCGTGTTGCGGATGAAGCCACGGCGCTGCGCCCACCAGGTATACGTCAGCTTGGCGCCAAGATCAGTGGCGACAATTTCCGCGATCCTGTTCTCGAAGCCTTGACCGGCCGCATTGGAAAACGGCATGTTGTTCGGGTCGGCGCACACTCTCAATTCACGTGCGTTGGCAACAGCCGGAAAGAGCAACAAGGCGAGCCCGGCCATGCCGATCGCCACCCGTTGGAACGCCTTTCGCGCCGGACGTACGGTCAAGTTCAATCCATCAAGGCAGCCGGAACACATAAAGCGTGCCTCCCGCCGTGGTAGCGTTCTTCAGATCCTTCATCGCGTTGACGAAGCCAAGTGCCGCGGTGGCATCGCGTGGGTCTAAGTCGCCCGAAACGATGGCGCCGGCCCAGCCACCGACGCCTGACAGAATTGCGACATACTGGTGCCCATCGGGGCCGCGATAGGTTATTGGCTGGCCGATGATGCCGGACGATGTCTTGAACTGCCAAAGCAGATCGCCGGTCCTGGCGCTGACCGCCTTGAACCAGCCTTCCATGGTCCCGTAAAAGACGACATCGCCGGCAGTGACGACGGTGCCGCTCCATACCGGAAAGTTCTCCTTCAGGACCCAGGCCGGCTTGGCGGCGGCAACATCCCAGGCGGTAAAAGCACCACGATTGCCGCCCGGCCCGGGGATCATGCGTACGTTCATGCCGACATAGGGCGTGCCTGCGATGTAGTTTACCTCGACGCCTTCTTCATCCATGCAGAGATTGTTGTGGGGGATGTAGAGCAGGCCGGTCCTCGGCGAAAACGCCGATGGCTGCCAGTCCTTGAGGCCGGATGCCGTCGGACAAATGTCTCGGACCACCTTGCCGGTGCCGGTTCTCTTGTCAGGGTTTGCAATCAGGCGGCCGGTCTTCAGATCGACGCCTTTGCTGGAATTGACCGGGCCATAGGCTGTGGCCGATAGCACCTCTCCAGTGGTCCGATCGAGGATATAGAGGTAGCCGTTGCGTTCCGGTCGGACAAGGACCTTGCGCGGCTTGCCTTGCCAGGTCATGTCCAGAAGGATCTGCTCGTTGATGCCGTCATAGTCATGGAGGTCATGCGGGCTCCACTGATAGAACCACTTCGCCGCTCCGGTATCGGCGTCACGCGCGAAAATACCGGACGTCCATTTGTTGTCGCCTGGCCGCAAATCCGGATTCCACGGTCCTGGATTGCCTGTGCCGTGGAAGATCAGGTTCAAGTCCGGATCGTAGGAGATCCAGCCCCACATATTGCCGCCGCCGATCTTCCAGGCTTCCGGTGGCCATGTCGTCACGCCAAGGTCTGTGCCCCTGTCCATGTCGTAGTGGGGCTTGAAGTCCGGGCCGATCAGCACATCCTTGTCGGGTCCAGTGCCATAAGCCGTCCAGACAACATGCCCGTCTCCGGCATCCAGCGCCTTGACCCAGCCGCGGACGCCCATTTCGCCGCCGGAATTGCCGACCAGAACTTTGCCCTTCACCACCAGCGGAGCCATGGTGATGGTCTCGCCGATATTGATGTTGCCGACATGAGTGTTCCAGATCGGCTTGCCCGTATTGGCATCGAGCGCGATCGTGTGGCCGTCCAGCGTGTTGAAGAAGATGCGTCCGTTGGCGAAGGCCGCTCCGCGGTTGACGACATCGCAGCAGGCCACTCCTTGTGCCGCCGGCTCGGGGTTGGGCTCGTTCTTCCACTTCATCGGCGCGCCTGGCCTGGAAAGGTCGAGCGCGTAGACGATGTTGGGAAAGGGCGTGACGATGTACATGTTGTTGCCGACGACCAGCGGCGCTGCTTCCTGGCCCTTGTTTACGCCGGTCGAGAAGGTGAAGGCGACCTGCAGGTTCTTGACGTTGCCTTCGTTGATCTCGCTGAGTTCGCTGAAGCGGGTCGACGCGTAGTTCTTGGCCGGCATTGTCCC
>NZ_RZPW01000747.1:0-2994 GCF_003998455.1 Mesorhizobium sp. M7A.F.Ca.CA.001.08.2.1
CCCTCGAGCGGAAAGATAGGGATCGTCGACGGCAAATCCTTGGCGAGCCGGTAATGCGCGTTTCCCGCTTGCACCTCGTTCCTCCGATCGCGCCATCAAGAAGCGCGTGAGTTCTTGGCCCTAATCTGGCGCAATCATCGCCGACGCCAAGCCCGTGCGGCAAAACAACCGGCAGCCGGCTCAGGAAAACAGCAGCGCCGACAATTTGCGGCGCGCGGCCAGCGTCGCCTCGTCGGTCATGCCCCAGGCCTCGAACAGCTGCAGCAATTGCGTCCTGGCGCCATCCTCGTTCCAGGCCCGGTCGGCCTTGATGATGGCCAGCAGATTGTCGGCTGCGGCCGTACGGTCGCCGTTGGCGTTCTGGATCATGGCCAGATCGAAACGCGCCTGGTGATCTCCGGGATTTTCCGCAAGGCGCCGCTCGAATTCGGCTGGATTGCCGAGAGCCGCCGCCTGCGCCGCAACCGCCATCCTGGCGCGCAGGGCTGCCAGTGGCGGCGCATCCTTCTTGGCCTCCGGGGCTGTTGCCAAAAGCGCCTCGGCGCCTTCCGTGTCGCCGGCCTCGAACAGCAGCTCTCCCAGTCCGGCGATCGCCTCGATCGTCTCCGGCGCCTGCGCCAGGATGGCGTCATAAATGTCGGCCGCGGTCTGCATGTCGCCGGCGTCGCGCGCTTCGGTGGCCGCTGCCAGAGCTTCGGCCACCGGCGGCGCGCCATTGCCCTTGCCGCCGACCTTGGTGATGAATTCGTTGATCTGGCTCTCCGGGATGGCGCCCATGAAGCCATCGACCGGCTGGCCGTCCTTGAAGGCGATGACCGCCGGGATCGACTGGATGCCGAGCTGGCCGGCGATCGACGGATGGTCGTCGATGTTCATCTTGACCAGCTTGACCCTGCCGCCGGCGGCCTTGACCGCCTTCTCCAGCTGCGGCGTCAGTTGCTTGCAAGGTCCGCACCAGGGCGCCCAGAAATCGACCAGCACCGGCTGACGGCGCGATTCCTGGATGACATCGGCGGCAAAGGCAGCCGTCGTCGTGTCCTTGATCACATCGGCGGGAGCGGCGGGCGTATCGCCAAGCGCGACTTTCGCCGGCGCCGGCGCGGTTCCACCATACTGCACCGAGGTGGTGTACTGGCCGCCATTGCCGCCAAAGGGGCCGCCGAACGGATTGTTGTGGCTCATCTCTTTACCCTTCCGTGGCGCCGCCGGCCGGCAGCCAGGCGCCCTATGCTTCAGACCATCGGTTTTAAGCCATCCATGTGGCGATCACGCGGAGACTTTCAAGATAGCAGCATCGTGCCCGGTTGCCTCGACGAATCTGATCAGGTCGGTCGCTGCGATCGATGTCGTCGCCTCATTGGTCAGCGGATGCCCATTGATCACCGCATGCTCCATCAAATCCTTGTCGAGCACGAGCTTGACCCTGTTTGCCGTGTCGTTGATGATGCCAAAGACCGTGACGGCGCCCGGCGTGACGCCGAGCAGCTCCATCAGCATCTCCGGTTTGCCGAAAGAAACCCGGCTGGCGGCGCCGATCACCTGGTGGATCTGCTTCAGGTCGACGACCGCGTCCTCGCCGACGGTGACCAGGAAGAAATTGTCCTTCTTGTCCTTCAGGAACAGGTTTTTCGTGTGCCCGCCGGCGATCTCGCCGCGCAGCGCCTGCGAATCGGCGACGGTATAGAGCGGTGGATGGCGCTTGGTCGAGGCAGCAATGCCCAGCTCGGCAAGAAAGGCAAAAAGTTCGGCTTCGGTCTTCGGCATCGGTTTCGTCTTCGTCCCGTTTGTGAGCCCATGCCGTTTACGGCCAATGGGGCGGCCGACACAAGACCGTCATGCGACATCACGGTGAGCGGCACCCGCCCTTTGCGGTGGCGCCCCCGCCGCGTGCCACTCGCGCGCCCGCCGGCGGCTTGCCGGCCTCGCTTGCCGGGTCGTAAAAAAGCCTGCGATTTCCCTGTTGCAATCGCCGCGCTCTTCAGCCATATAGGCCCGGCTTGCGGCCAAGACGCCGTGCGAGCGGGTGTAGCTCAGGGGTAGAGCACAACCTTGCCAAGGTTGGGGTCGAGCGTTCGAATCGCTTCACCCGCTCCAATTTCCTCTAAGGAAATCAAGCATCGAAAAGCCGCGGTCCGCCGCGGCTTTTTCGTTTTTGGACATTGTCGAACTGGGAGCTTGGGCCGAACTGCGCTTCGTCCATCCGCCTCTCATGTCACATAAAATTACAGCCAGGAACGCTTCCCGCCTCGCCTCGTTAGCCCTCCATCACCTAACGATGGAGAAAAACCAATGCAGGATATTTCCGGTAAGCGCGTCGCTATCCTTGCGACAAACGGGTTCGAACAATCCGAGCTTGAAGTTCCGCTCAAAAAATTACGCGAGGCGGGCGCCGAGGTCGATGTCGTGTCGCTCGCAAGCGGCAAGATCAAAGGCTGGGACCTCAAGGACTGGGGTCGGGAGATTCCTGTCGACAAGACGTTGGATGAGGCGCGGGCGGACGACTATGACGCGATCGTCCTGCCCGGCGGGGTTATCAATCCGGATCTGCTGCGCGTCGAGCGAAAGGCCCTGGACTTCATCGAATCGTTCTGGTCGGCCAAGAAGGTCGTCGGCGCGATCTGCCATGCGCCCTGGCTTCTCGCCGAGACCGGCATCGTAAGGGGTCGCCGGGTCACGTCTTACAAATCGATCAAGACCGATGTGATCAACGCCGGCGGTCTGTGGGAGGACACCGAAGTCGTCACCGACCAGGGGCTCGTCAGCAGTCGCAATCCCGGCGATCTCGACGCGTTCTGCGACAAGCTCGCCGAGGAGATCAGGGAAGGGCGGCACGACAGAAGGGTTGCTGCCTAGCCGCCTGTCCGCCCAGACGATCGACCGCGCAAGCTTTTCACAGTCAGCCCTTCGCCCCATCCGCCTTCCGCAGCGATGCCTGATGCACCAGCGAGGTCCAGCTGTTGGTCGAGGCGAGGTGGCAATAGAGCAGGCCGAGCG
>NZ_RZPW01000748.1:0-2987 GCF_003998455.1 Mesorhizobium sp. M7A.F.Ca.CA.001.08.2.1
GTCGGTGATCGTCTTCGGCGTCCGTCTCTCGATCGTCGCCTGGCCGAGGAATGCGTCCAATTCCTGAAGCGTCAGACCGGCAAGCAGGATGCGTCCCATCGAGGTGCAATAGGCCGGCAGCCTGGTGCCGACATCGAGCGACACGCTGAGGATACGGCGGCCGGGAATACGGGCGACATAGACGACATCGGCACCCGACAGGATCGCCGCCGAACAGGCCTCGTTCAGCTGTGCGGCGACAGCGCGCATGATGGGTGCGGCGAAGGCCCAGAGCGAGGCGCCGCCGAGCCAGGTGCGGGCGATCGTCAGCAAGCGTGGCGACAGCGAGAACACGCGGCCGGCTTGCGTTGCATAGCCGGTGGCGGTGAGCGTCAGCAGAAAGCGGCGGGCGCCGGCGCGGGTCAGGCCCGCTTCCTCGGCCATTTCGGTCAGCGTCATGCCCGAGGGATGCCGAGCCAGGATCTCCATGACGGCAAGGCCGCGCTCGAGCGAGCCGACATGATCACGGGAAGCGGCTTCTTCGTCCATCTCAACTCCGCGGAACGCCATCGATGCCAGGATTGACTCCTCGCCCTCCTTCAGCGTACGAAGTATCGCATATAAAACATATGTTCGCAATACGAACTTTCTGAACCCGGAGCCGATGCGATGGTCAAGTTCCTGCCGCTCAAACAGGCCGTTGCGGAGAATTTGAACGATGATGACACGGTCGCCTTCGAGGGTTTCACCCATCTGATCCCGACGGCGGCGGCGCATGAGGCGATCCGTCAGGGGTTTCGCGACCTGACCCTGGTCCGCATGACGCCGGACCTGATCTACGACCAGATGATCGGTATGGGCATGGCGAAGAAAATCGTCTTCTCCTATGTCGGCAATCCCGGCGTCGGCCTGCTGCGGCGCGCCCGCGACGCCATCGAGAACGGTTTCCCCAGATCGATCGAGATCGAGGAGCACAGCCATGCCGGCATGGCCAATGCCTATGAGGCGGGCGCGGCCGGTCTGCCCTGCGCGGTGTTTCGCGGCTATCGCGGTGCTGGCCTCGCGGCGGTCAATCCGAACATCAAGTCTGTCACCTGTCCGTTCACCGGCGAGGTGCTGGCGGCTGTTCCTTCGATCAGGCCTGACGTCACCTTCATCCATGCGCAGAAGGCCGACAGACAAGGCAATGTGCTGGTCGAAGGCATCATCGGCATCCAGAAGGAAGCGGTGCTGGCGGCCAAGCGAGCGGTGGTGACGGTGGAGGAAGTGGTCGATAATTTCGACGATCTGCACCCCAATCTGACCGTGCTGCCGCGCTGGACGATCGCGGCGATATCCGTCGTGCCAGGCGGCTCGCACCCGTCCTACGCACATGGCTATTATGCGCGTGACAATGCCGCCTATCTCGAATGGGACCAGATCGCCGCCGACCGCGAGAAATTCCAGGCGTGGATGCAGGCCAACGTCATCGAGAAGAGCGCCGGCGATTTCGCGGCCCGGGTCGAGCATTTGAGGAAAGCGGCATGAGCGACAATCCATTGGGTTTCACCCCCAACGAGATGATGACGATCGCCGCCAGCAGGGCGCTCAGGAATGACGATGTCTGCTTCGTCGGCATCGGCGCACCGTCCGCGGCCTGCAATGTGGCGCGGCTGACACATGCGCCTGACATCACGCTGATCTACGAGAGCGGCACGATCGGCACCGCGCCCGACGTGCTGCCGCTGTCGATCGGCGATGGCGAATTGTGCGAGACCGCCGTCACCACCGTCGCGGTGCCGGAGATGTTCCGCTACTGGCTGCAGGGCGGCCGCATCTCGATCGGTTTTTTGGGGGCGGCGCAGATCGACAAGTTCGGCAACATCAACACCACGGTCATCGGCGACTATTTCCATCCCAAGACCAGGCTGCCCGGCGGCGGCGGCGCGCCGGAGATCGCGACCTCGTCGAAGCAGATCTACATCACAATGGCGCAGACCACGCGCGGCATGGTCGAGAAGATCGACTTCTTCACCTCCTTCGGCCATGGCGAGGGTGGCGACCATCGCAAGCGGCTTGGCATCGACACATCAGGTCCGACCTTGCTGATCACCGATCTCGCCATCTGGAAGCCGGATCCGGTGACCAAGGAATTCACCGTCGTGTCGCTGCATCCGGGCGTCACGCGCCAGCAGGTGCAGGAGAGCTGTGGCTGGGTGGTAAAGTTCGCGGAGGCGCTTGACGAAACACCGGCGCCAAGCGAACTCGAATTGAAGACATTGCGCGACCTGCAGGCCCGCACCAAGGCGGCGCATGAGGGAACCGGAAAAGCAAAGGCTGCATGACATGGCCGAGGCCTACATCTGCGACTACATCCGCACGCCGATCGGCCGCTTCGGCGGTTCGCTGTCTTCGGTACGATCGGACGATCTAGGCGCCATCCCGCTGAGGGCACTGGTTGAGCGCAATGCCGGCATCGACTGGCAGGCGATCGACGATGTCGTCTATGGCTGCGCCAACCAGGCCGGCGAGGACAATCGCAACGTAGCGCGCATGGCGCTGCTGCTGGCAGGGCTGCCAAAGGAGGTCCCGGGCTCGACCGTCAATCGCCTGTGCGGCTCCGGCATGGATGCGCTGACCATTGCCGCCCGAGCCATCAAGGCCGGCGAGGCGGAGCTGATGATCGCGGGCGGCGTCGAATCGATGAGCCGGGCACCCTTCGTCATGCCCAAGGCCGACACGGCGTTCTCGCGCAATGCCGAGATTTACGACACCACCATCGGCTGGCGCTTCGTCAACCCGCTGATGAAGAAGCAGTATGGCGTCGATTCCATGCCGGAAACCGGCGAGAACGTCGCCGAGGATTTTTCGGTGTCGCGGGCCGACCAGGACGCCTTCGCAGTGCGCAGCCAGAACAAGGCCGTCGCCGCACAAGCCAATGGAAGATTGGCGAAGGAGATCACCCCAGTGACCATCCTGCAGCGCAAGGGCGATGCGCTCATTGTCAGCAAGGATGAACACCCCCGCGC
>NZ_RZPW01000749.1:0-2983 GCF_003998455.1 Mesorhizobium sp. M7A.F.Ca.CA.001.08.2.1
AGGGAGACCCTGGCCAAGCTCGGTCCTGGCGACGCAGCCAGGGGCAAGCGCATTTTTTATGCCGGCGGTTGTACATCCTGCCATGCAAAGCCGGGCTCACAGGGCGATGCGCGGCTTCAACTCGTGGGCGGTCTCGAGCTCAAGACGCCCTTCGGAACCTTCGTGCCGCCCAACATTTCGCAAGACGCCAAGGACGGCATCGGCGCATGGTCGGTCGAGGACCTCGCCAATGCCATGCTGAAGGGCGTGTCGCCTTCGGGCCGACACTTCTATCCGGCGTTTCCCTATGCGTCCTACGCGCGCATGAATCCGGCCGACATTGGCGATCTCTATGCCTTCCTCAAGACGCTGCCGGCCGTCGCTGGCAAGGCGCCTGCAAATTCGCTCGGTTTTCCCTTCAACATTCGTCGCGGCATCGGCCTGTGGAAATTGCTCTATCTTAGCGACCAGCCGGTCGTTCCATTTCCCGCTGGCACGCCCGATCCGGTCATGGCCGGCCGCTATCTGGTCGAGGGGCCGGGCCATTGCGGCGAATGCCACACGCCGCGCGACCTCGCAGGTGGTACGAAAAAGAACGTGTGGCTGGCCGGTGCGGTGGCTGCCGAAGGCAGCGGCGTCGTGCCGAACATCACATCGGGCGAGGGCGGTATAGGCGATTGGTCGGAAGCCGACATCGTCAACTACCTCGAAACCGGCTTCACGCCCGATTTTGATTCCGTCGGCGGCGCCATGGTCGACGTGCAGCGAAACATGGCCGAGCTGGCGCCGCAGGACCGTGCTGCCATCGCCGCCTATCTCAAGGCGATACCCGCGCATCCAAACGGCTATCCGGCCCGCAAGAGGGCGAACTAGTCTAGATCGAGTCTGCGGATGACAGGTGGCGGTCACCGAGAAAATCGAAGCCCGTTTCGAAGAAATGGTTGTAGTTGCAGGTCAACTCTTCGCCAGGCGCGATGTCGCGCAGCGCAAAACTCTCCTCGGGTGAGGAGACGTCGCAATTAGGCTCGTCGGCATGGTTCATGTAGCGCGCGTCGTCGGCTTCGAAGACGATGTAGTTCGGATCGCGGCGGTCAGGATAGGAGTAGCGGTCGAGATAGCTCTTCACCGGGCCGGCCGCCCGCTCATAAGTCTCGACCTCGATGAGCCGATCGAACCTTGGGTCTAACTTCCAGATCAGAGTACCGCGAGGAATGTGGTTCTTGGCAAAGACGCCGATTCCCTGGATGGGTGATTTGTCGAGATAGACGTCGACGAGCAGCATAATGAACCTTTACGCGATTGGAGGCTGTCAGGCCGGAAAAGCCGCGCACTGGGTAGCGCGCGGTCGTCGCAATTGCGAGTGAAAATGAGCGACGGGAGCTTCAAAAAGTCCTGACACCCAGCCCTCTGGAAAGGGTGCGTCGATTATCGTCCAGAGTCAGCGTTGCTGCAGCGCCAGACGGACGCCCAGAGCGCAGTAGATGCCGCCGACAACTTTGCCCTGCAATCGTAACACCGACGGATTTCGGCGCAGGAACGTGCCGAGCCGGCCAGCGCTCACGGCAAAGACGACCGTGCTGAAAAGGCCCAGTATGACGAAGATGACCCCCAACGCGGTCATCTGAAGCATCACCGATCCGTTTTCAGGCCGCACGAACTGAGGCAGAAAAGCGAGGAAGAACAGAGCGGTCTTGGGGTTGAGCACTTCGGTCAGGACAGCCTGTCGAAACGCCTTGCCGGCGGAGATCGCGAGCGCACCGGCCGCCGGGTTGGCCGGTGTTTTCTCGATGATCGCGCGAATGCCGAGATAAACCAGGTAGGCCGCGCCGATGTACTTGATGACGCTGAACAGCGTCGCCGACGCGGCGATGATCGCCGAGATGCCGATCATGGCCATGACGGTATGAAAGACGTCGCCGGCAGCGATCCCGGCGCCCGTCGCGATGCCGACCTTGGTTCCGGAACTCGTTGCCCGGGCGATCGTCAGCAGGGTGGCGGGGCCTGGAATGAAGACGAAGCCGAGCACGACCGCGATGTAGGCGATCAGAGTGGTCAGGTCGATCATTTGTTGGTTGCTCCCGTAAGCTGCGCCTTGCCCATCACTTTCAGCGCGAAGGAATAGGTGTAGGCGATCTCTTCCAGCCGCGAAAACCGGCCGGAAGCGCCGGCATGGCCGGAATCCATGTTGATCTTGAACAGAACCGGATTGTCGCCGCTCTTGCGGTCGCGCAGCCGGGCCACCCATTTGGCCGGTTCCCAATAGGTGACGCGCGGATCGGTGAGACCGGCCAGCGCCAGGATCGGCGGATAGTCGTGATCAGAGACATTGTCATAGGGCGAATAGGCAGCGATCGTCCGATAGTCGTCGGCGGACGCGATTGGGTTGCCCCATTCGGGCCATTCCGGCGGCGTCAGTGGCAGGGTCGCATCGAGCATGGTGGTGAGCACATCGACGAAGGGAACCTCGGCGACGACGCCGCCAAAACAATCCGGCGCCATGTTGGCGACGGCACCCATCAGCATGCCGCCGGCCGAACCGCCTTGCGCGACGATACGGTCATGCGCCGTGTAACGCTCCGTGACCAGATGGCGCGCGACGGCGATGAAATCGGTGAACGTGTTCATCTTGTTCTCCCGCTTGCCGTCATCGTACCAGCCATAGCCCTTGTCCTTGCCGCCGCGAACGTGAGCAATGGCGAAGACAAAGCCGCGGTCGACCAGCGAGAACCAGTTGGTGTTGAAGGCGGCCGGCACGGTGATGCCATAGGAGCCGTAGCCGTAAAGCAGGCAAGGTGCGGATCCGTCCAGCGGCGTGTCGCGATGATGCAAAAGCGAGATCGGCACCAGTTCGCCATCGCTGGCCGGCGCCATCAGCCGCCGCGTGACATAATGGTCCGCATCATGGCCGGACGGCACTTCCTGGGTCTTCAGCAGCACCCGCTCGCGGGTGCGCATGTTATAGTCGAATACCTGCGCGGGCGTCGTCATCGACGAGTAGGAAAAG
>NZ_RZPW01000074.1:0-13447 GCF_003998455.1 Mesorhizobium sp. M7A.F.Ca.CA.001.08.2.1
CTCGACCAATGCGGTGCTGCATCTGATCGCCATCGCCAACCGGATCGGTGTCGATCTCAGCCTCGAAGACTGGGACCGCCTAGGTCGTGACGTTCCAACTATTGTCGATTTGATGCCGTCGGGCCGGTTCCTGATGGAAGATTTTTACTACGCCGGGGGGCTAGCTGCGGTCATGGCGTCGCTTGATGAAGTGGGGCTTCTTCATCGCGACGCCATGACCGTCAGCGCCAAGACCATCGGTGAATTGATCGACGGCGCGCCGAACTACAACAGCGAGGTGATCCGGCCGCTGAGCCAGCCGCTGACCAAGGAAGGCGGCATTTCGATCCTGCGCGGCAATCTGGCGCCTGACGGCGCGGTCATCAAGCCGTCCGCGGCAACGCCCGAGCTGATGCAGCATCGCGGCAAGGCGGTGGTGTTCGAAAACATCGAGCATTACTACGCCCGCATCGACGATCCGGAGTTGGATATCGACGCCTCCTCGGTGATGGTGCTGAAGAACTGCGGGCCGCGCGGTTATCCCGGAATGGCCGAGGTCGGCAACATGCCGCTGCCGGCCAAACTGCTCAAGCAAGGCATCTCCGACATGGTGCGCATTTCGGACGCGCGCATGAGCGGCACCGCCTACGGCACCGTGGTTCTGCATGTGGCGCCGGAAGCAGCCGCAGGCGGCGCGCTGGCGCTGGTGCGCGACGGCGACCTCATCGAGCTCGACGTCGCCGGCCGCCGGTTGGAACTTTTGGTGTCGGAAGAGGAGCTCGCCATCCGCCGGCGTGACTGGAAGCCGCCGGCGTCGCCGGAGGGCGGCTACCAGAGCCTTTATGTCGAGCGCGTGCTGCAGGCCGACAAGGGCTGCGATTTCGACTTTCTCGTCGGCCGGCGCGATGCCGGCATTCCTCGGCATTCGCACTAGAGAGGCGCGCGATGACGGATGAAATCGGCTACGCGATCTATCCAAGCCTCAAGGGCCGCAGCGTCTTCATAACAGGCGGCGGCAGCGGCATCGGCGAAAGCCTGGTGCGCCATTTCTGCGCGCAAGGGAGCCGCGTCGCCTTCGTCGACATGGCCGAAGAACCATCCCAACGTCTGGTCGACGCGGTTGCGGCCGACGGACATGCCGCGCCGCTGTTCATTCCATGCGACCTGCGCAACGTCGAAGAGTTGCAGGCGGCAACCGTGCAGGCAATGCAGCACAATGGCCCCATCCAGGCGCTGTGCAACAATGCCGGCAATGACGACCGCCACCAGACCAAGGATGTGACGGTTGCCTATTGGGACGACCGCATGGCGGTCAATCTGCGCCACCAGTTTTTCGCGGCGCAGGCAGTGCGTCCGCAGATGAGCGCGCAGGGCGGCGGCTCGATCATCAACTTCGGCTCCATCACCTGGATGGTCGGCGATCCGGATTGCCCAGCCTATGTCACCGCGAAAGCGGCTATTTACGGCATGACGCGGGCGCTGGCCCGCGAACTCGGCCCCGAGCGCATCCGCGTCAACTGCATGGTGCCGGGCTGGGTGATGACAGAGCGCCAGATGCGCCTGTGGTTGAACCCGGCCGGCGAACGTCAGATCGCGGAAAGGCAGTGCCTGCCCGACCGGCTGCAACCCTCCGATATCGCGCGCATGGCGCTGTTCCTGGCCGCCGACGACAGCCGCATGTGCACGAGCCAGCAGTTCATCGTCGATGCGGGCTGGGTGTGATCCGTACGGTTTCAAAGGAAGAAGGTTAGTTCATGCGTCTTGTTCAGTTCAGAATGGCCGACGGCAGCAGACGGGTGGGCCGCGTCTGCGATGACGGCAATCATCTGCACCCGCTCGAAAAGACCAGCAGCGTGCTGGAACTGGCCGAAGCGGCAATTGCCCAGGGCACGTCGATAGCAGCGCTGGTCGAGAAGCGGACCGGCACGGCGAAAATCGACTACGACCAACTGTTGCGCGATGGGCAGGTGCTCGCTCCGGTCGACCATCCCGAACCGGCGCGCTTCCTGGTCACCGGCACCGGCCTCACCCACACCGGAAGTGCCGCCGCGCGCAACCAGATGCATGTTCTGACCCATGGCGAAGGTGCCGACGAATCCGATTCCTTGAAAATCTTCCGCATGGGGCTGGAGGGCGGCAAGCCTGGCGCCGGCAAGATCGGGATTCAGCCAGAGTGGTTCTTCAAGGGCGTCGGCACCTGCATTGTCCCGCCCGGCGCGCCGCTGCCGATGCCGGCATTCGCGAAAGCCGGTGCGGAGGAAGCCGAGATCGTCGGGCTTTATGTCAATGGACCCGATGGCCATCCCTATCGCATCGGCTATGCGCTCGGAAACGAATATTCCGACCACGTGACGGAGGGCGAGAACTACCTTTATCTCGCCCATTCCAAGCTGCGCTCCTGCTCGATTGGTCCGGAACTGCTGATCGGTGACCTGCCCGAAGAAGTGCGCGGCCATTCGCGCATCCTGCGCGACGGCACTGTTATCTGGGAGCAGGAATTCCTGTCGGGTGAAGCGCACATGTCGCACTCGATCGCCAATCTCGAACACTTCCATTTCCGCTACCCGATGCACCGCAGGGCGGGCGACCTGCACGCCTATTTCTTCGGCGCGGCGGTGATGAGCTACGCCTCCGGCGTCAAGACGGCTTCCGGCGACGAGTATGAAATCCAGGCACAGACGTTCGGCAAGCCACTGCGCAACCGGATGGCGTCGGTGCCGGACGAGGGACTGGTCGCTGTTACCCAGCTGTGACGGCGCAGGCCCGAAAATTACGGTCCACCAGAACGATAATGGGAGATTAAAAATGGGACTGAAGAAAGCGTTTCTAAGACTAGCGACAATCGGGCTCAGCATCGGCCTGATGACATCGGCGGCGCTCGCCGCGAACCTTCGGGTACTGGCCTGGGACGGCTACGCCGATGCCGACTGGGTCAAGGACTTCACCGCCGCGACCGGCATCGGCGTCGATGTCGTCTTCATCGGCAGCGACGACGAGATCTGGGCCAAGATCAAGGGCAGCGAGGGCCAGGACTTCGACGTCTTTGCTGTCAACACCGCCCAGTTGCAGCGCTACATCAAGGCTGACCTGGTGTCGCCGATCGACGTCACCAAGCTCGCCAACCAGAAACACGTGCTGCCGCGCTTCCGCGACCTGACGGCGGTCAGCGGCGTGACCAAGGACGGCAAGGTCTACGGCATTCCGTTCTGCTTCGACTCCATCGGCCTGATCTACGACACCGACAAGGTCAAGCCGGCGCCGACCTCGATGTCGGTTCTGTGGGACCCGGCCTACAAGGGCAAGGTGCTGGCGTATGATAATGGCGAGCACAATTTCTCGTTCACCGCACTGACGCTCGGCTACAAGGATCCGTTCAACCTCAACGAAGAGCAGATGGCTGCAGTCAAGGCCAAGCTGGTCGAACTCAAGCGCAACGTGCTCAGCTTCTACACCACCGCCGACGAGGCGCAGCAGATCTACCAGAACAATGATGTGGCCCTGATCTGGGCCAATTACGGCCAGCAGCAGGTCAAGGCGCTGCAGAAGATCGGCGCCCATGTCGCCTACGTCAATCCGAGCGAGGGCGCGCTTGCCTGGCTCGACAACTGGGTCATTTCCAAGGGTGTCCGTGATAATGCGGCAGCCGAGAAATGGATCGACTTCATGCTGAGCAAGAAGGTCGGCGGCGAGCTTTCCGAGCGTACCGGCTTCGGCAACACAGTGACGGAAACCGGCAGCGCCGGCGGCAACGACAAGCTGGTCTGGCTCAACAATGTCGAGGACCCGCTCAAGCGTTCGGACATGTGGAACGAGGTCAAGGCAACGCCCTGATCTTTCCGCACCATGCCTTCGAAGGACCCGGCGGTCCGGAGTTCCGGACCGCCGAAGCGTATGCGAGAGTATTTCATGAACCAGAACACCGACCTCTTGACGCTGCGGTCCGTCTCGAAATCCTACGGCACGGTCCCCGTGCTGCACGACATCGACCTGTCGATCAAGGACGGTGAGTTCCTCACCGTTCTTGGACCATCCGGCTCCGGCAAGACCACGGTGCTGCGGCTGATCGGCGGGCTGGAACCGCTGACGTCGGGCGAGATCCGCCTGGATGGGCAAGACATCAGCCGCATGCCGATCAACCGGCGGCCGTTCAACACCGTGTTTCAGGACTATGCGCTGTTCCCGCACCTGACCGTTTCCGGCAATGTCGGCTACGGGCTTTCGGTTCGCCATGTCCAGCGCAAGGAAATCGCGCGCCGAGTCGCGGAGGCGCTGGAACTGGTCCAGCTCGGGCGTTTCGCCGACCGCTTTCCGGCGCAGCTCTCCGGCGGCCAGCGCCAGCGCGTCGCACTCGCCCGTGCGCTGATCTGCCAGCCGCGCCTGATCCTGCTCGATGAGCCGCTCGCCGCACTCGACCTCGAACTGCGCCGGCAGATGCAGGTGTTCCTAAAGTCCATCCAGCGCGAAATCAGGACCACCTTCCTGTTCGTCACCCATGACCAGGAAGAAGCCATCGGCATGGCCGATCGGATTTGCGTCATGGAGGCCGGCCATATCCGCCAGCTCGGCACGCCGCACGACCTTTACTACAGACCGGATTGCGAATTCGTCGCGCGTTTCTTCGGCGAGAACAATCTGGTGGCCGGGAAACTCGGACCGGTCCAGGGCGAGCTGCGATCGATCGAGACGGCGCTCGGGCGCCTCATCTGTTCGATCAGCGACCAGCCGCATTTGAAAGCCGCAGCGGAAGGCGCCAGCGCTTACGCCGCGTTCCGTCCAGAAGCCTTGCACCTTGCAGATGCAAAGGACACCGACAACCGTTTTTCCGGCACGATCTCCGATCTGGCCTTTGCCGGCTCGTCGACCGTCGCCACCATCGCGGCCGGCGCCGACAATGCCGCGCAACGCTTGCGGCTGCGCGTGCCGAGCCGCGTCGACGGCAGCGCGCTCAGATCCGGCGAGGCCGTATCGCTTTCCTTTGCGCCGCATGAAGGCCATCTGGTGCTGGCATGAGCAAAGCCGGATCGACGCTGCCTGCGGAAAAACGGCTGTCGCTGCTGGTGACGGTGCTGGCGTTTGCCTTGCCAGTGGTCTTCGTCCTGGTGCCGCTGGCGATCTTCCTCGGCTACAGCTTCTTCAGCGTCGACCAGGGCACGATCGTCTACGGCTTTTCGCTGGGCAATTATGTCAGGTTCTTTACCGATCCGGTCTTTCTGCCGGTGTTCTGGAACACCCTCGTGCTGTGCGTGTCGGTGGCCATCATCTGCATCCTGCTCGCCTATCCCGCCGCCTATTTCCTGACGACGCTGAAAGGGCGCTGGCGCTATGCCTTGCTGATGCTGCTCTTGGTGCCGCTGCTGATGAGCTATGTCATCAAGATCTATGCCATCCGCAGCATCCTCGGCCTCAACGGTTTCCTCAACAATGCACTGGTGGCGCTCGGCATTCTGCAGGAACCGTCGGCGCTTTTCGTGTTCAATATGAACGCCATCCTTTTGACGCTGACCCTGCTCTTGATCCCCTTCGCCATCCTGCCGATCTTCCTGTCGCTGGAGCGGATTCCGCAGGTGCTGCTGCGCGCATCCGACGATCTCGGCGCGAGCGGCTTGCAGACCTTCCTGCGCATCACCTTGCCGCTCAGCCTGCCCGGCGTCGCTTCGGCGGCGAGCTTCGTCTTCGTGCTGGCGATCGGCGATTTCCTGACGCCGCAGATGGTCGGTGGGATCAGCGGCTTCACCTTCGGCCGCATCCTCTACAGCCAGTTCGGCACGGCCTATAACTGGCCGTTCGGCGCGGCGCTGTCGGTGGCGCTGGCCGTCGTGGTGATCGCCGCAATCCTCATCGGCGAACGCTTTGGCCGCAACCCGGGGACTTCGGCATGAGCGCCCTGCCCCGACTGTCCACGATCTTTCTGGCCGCGATCACGACGCTGGTTGCGGTCCTGCTCTATAGCCCGCTGTTCGTGCCGATCGTTTCGTCGTTCTTCACCATTTCGCATGGCTCCGTCGACTGGTCGTCGCCGACGCTTGCGACCTATGTGGCGCTGGCTGAAAACCACGACATATTGGCCGCTCTGCGCACGACGCTGATCGTCGGCGTCTGCACCGTCATCCTGTCGGTGGTCAGCGGAACGCTGCTGGCGCTCTATTATCATGGGCGCCGTTCCGGACGCTCGCTGCTGCAGTTCATCATCTTCCTGCCGTTCCTGATGCCGCCGATCATCAGCGGCCTGGCGCTGCTGATCTTCTTCCGCGAGATCGGCCTCGAACGCTCGCTGCTGACGGTCGTTATCGGCCATACGGTTTTCGTGCTGGCGATCGTCTACCGCACGGTGCTGACGCGGCTGCAGTCGATGAGCCGCACGCTGGTTGAAGCGTCCTACGATCTCGGTGCCACGGGCTGGCAGACCTTCTGGCGCATCATCCTGCCGAACCTGTCGAGCGCCATGGTCGGCGGCGCCATCCTGGCCTTCGCCCTGTCATTCGACGAGACCATGATCACCATCCTGGTCACTGGCACGCAAAGCACGCTGCCGGTCAGGCTGTGGGCGATGATGCGGCTTGGCTTCTCACCCGACATCAATGCGCTGGTGGCTCTGATCCTGATGTTCACCGTGCTGCTCTGCGTGCTCGCCGGCCGCTTTCTCATCCCCAGGCAAGTTGCGACGGAACGGACGTGAGTGCCGGGCAAGAGCGCCGCAATGAGGCAGCCATATTCTTGGTCCGGCATCGATGCTGACATAATCGATGCCGGACCAAACGGAATGATGCTTACTGAAGCTTGGCCTGCAAGGCGTTGACATCGTCGGTGGTCATTTCACCGTCCGTCGCTACCTTGCCGTCGACGATCTTCCACAGCCGGAACGGGCCTGTGATGTCGCCATATTTATCGAAAGCGACCGGGCCGATGACGCCTTCGTAGCGGATCGGCTTGCCGTCCTTGATCAGGCCGAGCGCCTTGGCGAACTCTTCCTTGCCAGCAAAGATCGGCGTGCCGGCCGGATCGACCGCCTTGTACATCGCGTCCTTGATCTTGGCCGGGTCCTCGGAGCCGGCAATGGCGATGGCGAGGCCAACAATCGCGCCGGCGTCATAGGAACGGTCGGCTGCCGGATTGGTCGGTTCGATGCCGGAGAATTCCTTATAGTTCTTGGTGAAATACTCCGTCGAGGCCGTCGGGCTGGTGCCGGACGACGTGCCGTAGGCTTCCCTCAGATAATCGGCGCCGACGGATTCGATGAAGTCCGGGCTGTTCATGCCGTCATTGAGCAGGAATTTCTGCACACCGCCCTGCGAGATCCAGGTGCGGGCGACCGTGGCGCCGTCGACCGGTGTGCTGACGAGGTAGAGACCGTCCGGTTCACCGGCCATTGCCGCGGTGACTTCGGAGGCATAGCTCGACTGCTTTTCATTGTAAGGCGTGTCGGAGACGATGGTGCCGCCGAGCGCTTTGTAGGCACGCGAGAATTCGGCCACCATGTTGACGCCGAAATCGTTGTTGACGTGGATGATCGACAGCTTCTTGAAACCCTTGTCGATGGCATATTTGGCGGCGGCGACACCCTGCAGCGCATCCGAGGTGATGGTGCGGAAGAAGATGCCGTTGGTCTTGCCGTCGCGGCCGAGCGCCGTCAGCGTCGGCGAGGACGACGCCGGCGAGACCTGGACGATCTTGGCTGGCGCGGTCACCGAGGTCAGGATGGGGATCGACACCGACGAGATGATGCCGCCGATGATGACCGGCACCTTCTTGACTTGAACAAGTTGGGTGGCGGCGTCGACGGCGATGTTGCCCTGGCTCTGGCTGTCGCGCGTGTCGGTGACGAGATCGCAGCCGCGCACCCCGCCGGCTCCGTTGATGTCGCGGAAGGCCATCTCGACCGACTTGGCGCCGGCCTGGCCGTATTCGCCGGCCGGGCCGGTCAGCTCCATGACGAGGCCGACGGTGATCTTGCAGTCGGCGGCTTGCGCAGCACCCGCCATCGTGACGAGAGCGAGCGCTGTGGTGAGTTGGAGTATCGTCTTTGTCATTGTTGTTCCCCTTTCGTTACTCGACTGTATTTGAGTTCTGGAGCTTGTTCAGCGTTCCGGCACCTGCAGCCAGGTTTCATGCAGATGTCGCCATTCGACGCCGTTGGGCGCCGATGAACTGGTGGTGAAGACGGCGCTCGATTGACGGCGGCTGTGCTTGCCTGCGCGCAGCTGCGCTTCGACATAGAGGACGACGATGGTATCCGCGTCCTGCCAGCCGGGCCGGATGTCCTCGATCGAAATGGTGAAACCATCGTCGCAGGAAGCACGGCTTGCGCGGACATGGTCGACGACCGCTTCGCGATCGAGGATATGTCCGTCCGGCGCCACCATGCTGAGGTCCTTGCCCATGGCGCGTTCGAAGCGGCCGAAGTCCACCGTGTTGGCTCGCGCGGCGACGAACCAGTCGACGAAGAAGCGGTGCAGGTCGATGATTTCGGCGCTGGCGCGTGAAAACAGGGAGGGTTCGCCGCTCATTTCTTCCCCGCATTGAGGTTGTAATGCATGATCGAACCGTGGCGGCCGCGGCGGTCGCGTTCCAGCGTGTAGACGTCACCTTCGAGGCCGGTGCCTTGCGCCATGACGGCCGCAATCCGCTCCCGGTCCTCGGCGTCGAGCGCAACGTCCATGATTTTCGCATTGGCAATGGCGTGGGCCTGGTTGCGGGCGCCGACGATGACCGCCGCCACTTGCGGCTGCTCCAGCACCCAGGCGCTAGCGATGGTGGCAACGTCAACGCCGTGGCGGTCGCCAACGGCCTTCAGCGCCTGCAGCAGGTGCTGGAACAGCTCCCAGCCGCCAAAATCGTCGATGATCAGCTTGTACTTGACCAGCGAGCGGTTTTCGAGCGGCGTGGCGGGCTCGGCCGCACCGAGCCATTTGTTGCTGAGGAAGCCGCCGGCGACTGAACCATAGCAGAGGAAGCTGACGCCGTTCTGTTTTGCGAGCGCGGCCAAGCTGCTGCCCGGGCGCTGGTCGAGCACGGAATATTGCAGTTGCTGGCTGACCAGCGGGATGCCGGCAGCGAGTATCTCGGCGAGCCTTGGCGTGTCGAAATTGGTGGTGCCGAGATTTCGCACCTTGCCCTCCAACCGAAGCTCGTTGAGCCAGCCCATGGCATCGACATAGCGCGGCTGTTCATAGTCCCACCAATGGAACTGCACGAGATCGAGCCGCTCGGTCTTCAGCCGCCGCAATGACTGGTCGATGATGCCCCTGATGTAGTCACGGCTGATACTGGCCAGCCGTTCGAGGTCGGGCACCAGCTTGGTGTGCACCTTCATCCGGGCCGCGACGTCGAGGCCGCGCTCGCTGGCCAGCCGCAGGCGCGCGGCACCGATCAGCTCCTCGACGCCGGTGTAGATGTCGGCGCAATCATAGGTCCAGATGCCGGCATCGAAAGTGGCGATCAGATCGGCCACCGCCTGGCTGCGGTCAATGGCGCCGTGGCCGCCAGCCAGCTGCCAGCCGCCGCGAATGACGCGCGAGATGGTGTAGCCGGGGCCGAGTTCGAAGGTGTTGGCGGTCATCTAAGGTCATCCTCTTTCGGCAGCGGCACCGCCGTAGTCTCGGCGTGGCTGAACCGCCGCTTGGCGGTCCTGACGATCCGCAGCCGGCTGCCGCAATTGGGATCCGGACAAGCGATCTCGGCGTCCGAGGTCATCCAGTCGTTCGGGTGGGTTGGGCGCTGCTTGGCTGCCAGAAGCGGCAACACGGCGGCGATCGAATAGATCGAAAAACCCTGCCCTGCCGGCATCGACAGCATCTCGCCCTTGAGCTCGAAATAGTCGCCTTCCTTGGCGCCGCAATAGATAGGTTTGTCCTTGGGGATGATCGCCTCGACGCGAAGATCGAACAGCTCGAAACTGTCGTCGGCCATGTCAGGCCTCGATCAGGCTGAAGGTGATATCGCAGGCGCCGTTGCGGCGGATGACACCGCACGCGGAGGCGAACCGGTCACGCTCTTCGACGCGCACCTGCGCCACCACACTGCCGGCCAGCCAGCCTATCGGGAACAAGAGCCGCGCGCCCTGCCCGTAGTAGAGGCCAATGTCGAAGATCGCATTGGGATTGCCGCCCCACATGCGTGGCGGCACGTAGGACAGTACGATGTCGCCCGGCTGCGGGTTCAGCGTCGCGTTCTCGGCCGGCAACGGTTTTGCATAGGCCTGGCCCTCGAGGTCGGCTGATGGAACCGGACAGGAAATCTCAGGCCCCGTCCACATCGCATGGATGCCCGGAACAACGCGTGGCGTGCCGAGATAGGCCAAGAGGAAGGCAGCGTTTTCCGGCGCCTTCTCGGGCAGCAGCAATGCCGTTACGGAAAGCTGCGAGCGCGGCTCGGTGATCCTGATGGCGGTCATGTCTGGTCTTTCGCGGCGGCGGCCTGCAGCTTGCTGCGCAGGAAGGTGAAGGGTCGGCTGATGTCGGCGACCAGCGACTCGCGCGCCGCCTGCGCATCCTGCGTGGACAGCGCCGTGACGATGCGGCGGTGATATTGGGCGGTGTCGACCTCGCCGGCTTCCGAGAAGGCGTAGATGGCGACACGAATGCAGGGACCCGATTGCAGCCACAGGCTCTCGATCATCGGGATCAGCACGGCCGAACCGCAGGAGCGGTAAATCTCGAAATGAAAGCTCTGGTTGAGCGTCACTTCGCGGTCGACGTCCTTCTTGTGTTTCAAAGCCCGCATCTCGTCCCATTCGGCGAGGATGGTTTCGATGGTGGCGATCTGGCGCGGACCCATGCGGGCGGCGGCCAGCGCGATCGCCTCGCCCTCGATCAGGATGCGAGCCCGCAGGAGATCGTCGAGGCGTTCCAGCGTGATCGGCGGCACGCGCACCGAACGGTTGGGCAGCGCCTCCAGCGCCTTTTCCGTGATCAGCCGGCCGAGCGCCTCGCGCACCGGCATGGTCGAGGTGACCAAGGCGTCAGCCAGGCCACGGATGGTCAGCACCTGGCTCGGTTCGAACAGGCCGCCAATCAGGGCGCGGCGCAGCTCGGAATACACGCGGTCCTGCACGGTCTCGCGGCCGACCGGCGCAAGCTGGGCCGCGATCACCTCGTTGTTCTTTTCGATGGCAGCCTTTTGCATGGAATTCCGTTCGTGGCCGGTTTTCGGCTTGCGGAGGAAATTAAAGCCGAATAGCGTGATCAACGCAAGTGTGATCACAAATCATAATCAGGAGGCGGCAGCGATCGTCTTCGGCCAGAGGGTTTGATGAGCGAGGCAACCAAACGGCAAGGGGAAACCCGCGCGCCGGTTCTGACGGCAAGGAATGTCGTCAGGCGGTTCGGCGGCCTTGTCGCGGTCAACGACGTCTCGTTTAACGTCAAAGCGGGCGAAATCCTCGGCCTCATCGGCCCCAACGGCGCCGGCAAGACGACGATGTTCGACCTGCTTGCCGGCAGCATATTGCCGACCAGCGGCGAAATCCTTCTCAACGGCACGAGCGTCTCGGGCGAAGCCGCACATCTGCGTATCGGCCGTGGCCTTGGCCGCACGTTTCAGATCCCGCGCCCGCTGCCCAACCTGACGCTGATCGAAAACATCATGCTGGCGGCGCAGGGTCAGGCCGGCGAAAAGCTGCTTGCCAATTTCGTCACGCCATGGCGCGTCGCCGCGCAGGAAAGGGCCGCCAGGACAAAGGCGCTTGAACTGCTGGAACTGGTCGCCCTCGCCCATCTCGCGCATGAGCCGGCGCGCGTGCTTTCCGGCGGTCAGCGCAAGCTGCTCGAACTCGCCCGCGTGATGATGGCCGATCCGGCGATCATCTTGCTCGACGAACCGGCGGCCGGCGTCAACGCGACGCTGCTCGAAGTCATCATCGACCGCATCCGCGACATCAATGCGCGCGGTATCACCTTCCTGCTGATCGAGCATAATATCGACATGGTGACGCGGCTCTGCCATCGCGTCCTCGTCATGGCGAACGGCCAGTTGCTCAGCGAAGGCACGGCCGAAGAGGTCGCTCGCGACCCGCGCGTCATCGAGGCCTATCTCGGAGGCGCGGCATGAGCGAGATCGTTCTCGATGTCCGCGACCTCGAAGCCGGCTACGAGCCCGGCGTGCCGATCGTGCGCGGCGCCTCGATCACCGTCGCCAAGGGCGAGATCGTCGTGGTGCTCGGCCCCAACGGCGCCGGCAAGTCTAGCTTCATCAAGGCCATCGCCGGCCTCGTCCCGATCACCGGCGGCACAGTGTTTCTGGACGGCAAGGACATCACTGCCGCGCCGGCCCACACCATGGTGCGGCTCGGGCTGGCCTTCGTGCCGCAGACCGAAAACATCTTCCCACTGATGTCGGTCGAGGACAATCTCAGAGTTGCTTGCGGCATCCTTGAGCGGCGCGAAATTCCTGCGCGCATCGAGGAGATGTATGCCGCCTTCCCCGATCTCGTCCGCCAGCGCCGCACCGCCGCCGGCAACCTCTCGGGCGGACAACGGCAGATGCTCGCCGTTGCGCGGGCGCTGATCGTCCACCCCAAGGTGCTGGTGCTAGACGAGCCGTCGGCCGGCCTGTCGCCGAAATTCGTCTCGATGGTGTTCGAGATGCTGGCCGGCATCCGCAAGTCCGGCGTCACTGTCCTGCTCGTCGAACAGAATGCCAAGGCAGCGCTCGCCATCGGCGACCGCGCCTATGTGCTGGTCGAAGGCAAAGACCGGCACGAGGGCATTGCTTCCGAGCTGTGGAACGATCCGGTAGTCGCCGAACTCTATCTCGGCCAGCGCCCCCGCAAGTCCGGCACAGGAGGTGGGGCATGAGCCTGCAATTTGTCGTCGACGGATTGCTGACGGGTTCGATGATCGGCCTGGGCGCCATCGGCGTGACGCTTACCTATTCGATCCTGCGCTTCTCGAACTTTGCCCATGGCGACTTCATGGCCTGGGGCACCTATGCGACGCTGGCCGTCGTCAGCGCCATCGGCGCGACATTCGGCAAGGTGGCACCGATCGCACCGCTGTCCTTCGGCTGGCCGCTGATTGTCGCGCTGGTCGTTGGCATGGCGTTCACCGCTTTGCTGGCGCTGCTGCTCGACAAGGTGCTGTTTTCGCGGCTGCGCTCGCAAGGCCAGGCGATCATCGTGGTGATGGCGAGCTTCGGTGCCTCGATGGCGCTGAGAAGCCTGCTCGAATTCACCTTCACCTCGCGGCCGACCTATTTCAGCCGGGCGATCCAGATCGCCATGCCGGTCGGCTTCGGCATCCGCATCACATCAGACCAGATCGCGCTTTTGCTGCTGACCGCGGTGCTGGTGCTCGCCGTGCATCTGTTGATGACGCGCACGCAGACCGGCCGCTCGATGCAGGCCCTGAGCCAGAACGCGGCACTGGCCCGCATCGTCGGCATCGACGTCGCCAGCGTGGTGCGCGTCACCTGGGTCATCGGCGGGGCGCTGGCCTGCGTGGCCGGCGTGATGATCGGCATCCTGGTGCAGATC
>NZ_RZPW01000750.1:0-2982 GCF_003998455.1 Mesorhizobium sp. M7A.F.Ca.CA.001.08.2.1
GAACGAGACGAATGCCAGCAGGCATTCCCAGATCATGTCGGTGTTGAAATATTCATGCGAGAGCACCATCGGCACGGCGATCAGCGAATTCTTCAGCCACTGATGCACGCGCAGCATCTTGACGATGGTCCGCAAAGTCGGCTTCGGCGCCGGCACCGTCTCGGCGCCATGTGCCGCCAGCCAGCGCGCGGCATGGCGGTCGGGCGCGACGACGATCGCGTTGCGTGCGGCATCGAAGACCTGGAGGTCATGGCGGCTGTTGCCGGCGTAGTCGAAACCGCCATCGCCATAGGCTGCGATCAGCGAGGCGCGCTTCCTGCCCGAGGTGAGATTGGCGAGACCATCGGTGGCCAGCACCTGGTCGAAAATGCCGAGATGGGCCGCGATGGCGTCGGCGAACTTGCGCGGCGTACCGGTCGCCAGCACGATCTTGCGGCCCTCGGCGTGCTCGGTCCGGAGGCGGCAAAGCAGCACCTCGCGATAGGGCAGCGATGCCGGATCGATGTCGATGCGCTGCGCGATCGCCTGCTTCAGCCGCGCCGGCCCGCCGGCGATCCAGAACGGTACGAGGAAGATATAGAGCGGGTTCTTCTTGAGAAGGATGAACAGCCCTTCCCACAACAGGTCGGTTGCGATCAGCGTGCCGTCGAGATCGACCGCAAGCGGTATTGCGTTCCTGTCCGATCGCGCATCCATGTCCGTCCTGCCCTGCCCGCGTAGAGTTGCGCGCCGCTTTTCGGCGTCTTGAGGCTGGTATAGCGGGCGATGGCGTAGCGAACGTTAAAACGCACGGTTGCAGACGGCTGCCATGGCGGTATTTCCGGTGTCATTGTTAAACAACCGCTACCGGAAACGATAAAAGGCCGGGCAAATGCCCGGCCTCTACAATCGTGACGCCAAGATTACTTGATGCGGGCGACACCGCCCGAGATCTCGACCGTTTCCGAACCGGTCAGGGCTTCGAGATCGCCATTGGGCAAGGTGACGAAGCAGCCGTTCGGGCAGAACTCAACCGTTTCGCCACCGGCCAGCGCAAGGTCGGTCTTGCTGCCGCCCTCCGTTACGACCAGCGTGCGGGTCTCGGCGTCCTTGTTGACCGCGCTCGCGGCATGGACCGAGCCGATGGCGGCGACCAGGGCGACTGCAGCGACGAGAGACTTCCACATGGTGCAATATCGGTGTTCCCACCGCCTCTGTTGCATTTGGCAAGGCATTTTCGCCTTTGCATGGAGCTTATATGAGATGGAAGCTGAACCGCAACTGAATGCCCCATTCATGCCGCAATCGATTCCGGGCAGGATTGAGGTCGACGGAGTCCGAGCCTAGTCCGGGTCCGGCTTCTTGGTTTTGCGAGACTTGACCAGTCGCTTCTTCTCCGCCTCGGCTTCGGCCCTTATCTGCTCCTGTTCGGCGAAGTCGGCCTCGATCTTGTCGTCGTCCGTCGGCCAGGCCTTGGGCTTGTGGGCCTCGACCACGGCGCGCGGCGTCGAGGGGATCTCGATGTGTTCGCTGCTGAATTTTTCGAGGACGGCAAAACGGATGTCGTTCTGCGCGATGTTGCCGTTCATCACGTCGGCCAGGAACACGCGGATTTCGAATTCCAGGGCGGCGGGGCCGAAATTGGAAAACAGCACGAAGGGTTCGGGGTTCTTCAGCACCATCGGGTGGCTGCGGGCGATCTCCAGCAGGACGGCATGAACCTGCTTGACGTCGCTGCCATAGGCGACGCCGACCTTGATGTCGACGCGGCCGAGCTTGTTGCGGTGCGTCCAGTTGCCGACGGCGTTGTTGATCAGGTTCGAATTGGGCAGGATCACCGATTGCCGCTGGAAGGTTTCGATCTCGGTGGCGCGCACGCTGATCTTCTTGACCGTGCCGCTGACGTCGCCGGCAACGATCCAGTCGCCCACCTTGAACGGCCGCTCGGCCAGAAGGATCAGGCCGGAAACGAAATTGGACACCACGTTCTGCAGGCCAAAGCCGATACCGAGGGAAAGAGCGCCGGCGACCAGTGCCAAGCTGGACAGGTCGATGCCCGCCGCCGAGATGCCGACCAGTGCCGCCAGCGCGACGCCGGCATAGCCGACCGCCAGCCTGATCGAGTTGCGCACGCCGGTATCGACCTTGCCACGCGCCATGACCGAGCCGTCGAGCCAGCCCTGGAACCAGCGCGTCAGGAAATAGCCTATGACGAAGACGACGATGCCGGAGAGGATGCCGGTGACCGAGATCGTCACCGAGCCGATGTTGATCCCGGTTGCGAGCTTGTAGGCCCAAGCCTGGATATCGCCGGGCTGGAAACCCCACATCAGCAGGATCAGCGGCAGGAACACCAGCACGATCATCACATTGATGGCAACGCTGACGACAAGGCCGAGCTGATCGAGGGCCGTATCCTCGTAGCTGGAATTGGCCGACAGCCAGCGCCCGACGGAGGTGTTGGCGAAAGCACCCTCCTCGCCGATCGCCTGCGCCGACAGGAAGCCGATATAGGCGGTGATCAGCGCGGTGCCGGTAACGACGACCTGCAACGAAACGAACAGAGCAAGGCCGATGTAACCGAGCAGCGCCGCGACGATGGTGAAAAGACCGAGCGCAAGCGCCGTATAGCGCAGCCATGCCGGCCACGGCCGCCAGCTTCCGTCACGCGCCTTGAACGGCCTCAGCATCGCCATCAGGATCAGGATGACGCCGACGATGATGGTGGCGCCGAAACTGCGGGCGATGGTCAGCGACAGCGGCGAACCCATCTTGTCGTTGATCACCGACAGGAAGGTGTTGACGCTGATGACCACGGCCATGGCGGTGGCCAGGCGCACCAGCCAGCGCGCCGGCCCGGTTTCGACCGGGATCAGGCGCCAGTTCGGCAGCCGCGGTTCCAGCGCCGCATTGGTCAGCCGGTTGACGCAGAACACCACGCCGATGACGGTCGCCAGCGCGTTGAGGAAGAGCCCAATGTCGCCGCGCAACACATTGTAATAA
>NZ_RZPW01000751.1:0-2979 GCF_003998455.1 Mesorhizobium sp. M7A.F.Ca.CA.001.08.2.1
GGTGGCGATGGCGTGCGTAATGAAGAGGTGAACCCGGCAATTTTCGTGACGGCTGATGTTCATGGCGGCGATGGCGGCGATGGCAATGGCAATGGCCCGTTTGCCGGCGGCGGCGGCGGCGGCGGGGGCGCCGGCATGGTGCTTCTGAACAACGGCGCCATCACTGTTGAAAGCTCGGCCACCGTTGCTGGCGGAAACGGTGGCAATCCTGGCGCCAATTTCGGCGGTGGTGGTGGTGCGGGCATTGTTTTGAACGCCGGCGGCGACTTGACCAACCATGGCGATGTCCTCGGTGGCACGGGCGGGGCTTTAGCCACCGGCGGAACAGCCATTGTGATGGGAGATCTGGCAGCATCGTCAACGACGGTCGCATTACCGGTGGCCGCGCCGGGGTTTCTGCATCCGCCGGTGCAGCGATCGACCTCAGAAATGGTGGGACGGTTTTTAACAGCGGAGTGATCATTGGCGGCGAGGGCAACGGTGACCATGCCGGCGGCTCTAACGGCCCTGCTGGCGGAACCGGCAGTGGCGGCGCCCCCGGCTATATTCCCCTGACGCCCAGCAATGGAAACGGTGGTACCGGCATCGTTGGGGCCAATTTGGCAGTGCTTAACGTTGGGGAGATTACTGGGGGAGATTCTTTCTTTGGCCGGGCTAACGCCATCACCTTCACCGGCGGCGTCAACACGCTTTCCCTGCGAAACGGCTCGATTATCACCGGCAATGTCGTGGTGGAGAGTGGCGCGACCGGCTCATTGATGCTCGGGGACTATGACACGCTGCCTTCCACACCGGCCTTCGATGTCTCGAAGCTCGTGAATACGGCCACGGTAGGCGCGAGTGACGAGTTCGTCGGCTTCACGAGCTTTAACAAGGCCGGGACGAATACCGTGACCCTGACCGGCACGGGTGCGCAGGACTGGACCGTCGATCAAGGCACCTTGGTCGGCGACACCAACAGCTTCGGCGGCAATCTCACCTTCTCAGGCGTGAACACCGGCGCCGTCGTCTTCGACCAGGCGAGCGACGGTACCTATGCCGGGACCATTACCGGCCCCGGCCATTTCGGCAAGGCCGGCGCCGGTACGCTGACGCTGTCAGGCGACGCTTCCGACCTCGCGGGCAACCTGGGCGTCATGGGGGGCACGCTCGACATCGACACACAGCTCACCTCTTTTACCGGGATCATTGCTACTGACGGAACTGATCCGGACGAGTGGGCAACCGCAAGAGTTTCAGGGTCGGCCACCTGGACTGCCGACGTCCTTAGGGTCGGGGATTCCAATGGGGATTCCAAAGGGAAAGGGAGCTTGATCGTCGAGAATGGCGGTCAGGTTTTCAACGATTCGGGAGTTGTGGCGTATGGCGCGGGCAGCACTGGCTCCGCGGTGATTTCCGGAAATGATTCGGGTTGGACACTCGTTGATGCCATCGCAGTTGGTCTCTTTGGCAATGGATCGCTCAGCATTGAAAATGGCGGGCAGGTTTCCAGCGGCAACAACGCCATTGTTGGTTGGGATGCTCAAGCCACCGGAATTGTGAATATTACGGGCCCCGGGTCGGTTTGGACAGGCGACTCCATCATTGCCGTTGGCGTCTTGGGCAAGGGCACGCTGACTCTGTCAGAGGGCGGACAGGTTTCGCTTGCCGGGGGTCCTGCTATCGTTGGGTTGGCGGCCCAGCCAGGATCATTCGGAACGCTCAACATCGGTGCGGCAAGTGGGGAAGTGGCGAAGGCCGCCGGCACGGTTGATGCGGCATCGATAGCTTTTGGCGCTGGCACAGGCACGGTTGTGTTCAATCATCTGGGAAATCCCGATGGGTCCGATCTGATTTTCACCCCTTCCCTGACCGGCTTGGGGACCATCCTCCATGAAAGCGGCACGACCGTTTTGGCCGCGGACAGTTCCAGCTTCACCGGTGCCACCACTGTTGCAGGCGGCACGCTTCTTGTCGGGAACCATGCCAGTGCCGGCTTCCTCGGTGGCACGATCAATGTCGAGGACGGCGCCACGCTCGGTGGCTCGGGCACGGTGGGCACGACGACGGTTGCCGATGGCGGGCATATCGCGCCAGGCAATTCGGTGGGTACGCTGACGGTTGCCGGAAATCTGGGCCTCTCTTCAGGGTCGATTCTCGATTACGAATTCGGCAATCCAGGCGGTTCAACCGGCTCTCCGGGGATAAGCGACCGCATCGGGGTGAGTGGCAATCTGACGCTCGACGGTACGCTCAATCTTGCGCAGAGCGGCGACGTGGCCGATGGCACGGCGGGCCTCGGCTATTACCGGCTGATGACCTATGGCGGCAGCCTTACCGACAACGGCCTGGAGATCGGCACGAAGCCGCCGCTCTCCGATCCGGCCGGCTATGAGATCCAGGCGGGCGGCGGCAATGTCGACCTCTTCATCGGAGCGGCCGGCGACGACACGCTGCAGCACTGGCAAGGCGGCGACGGGACCTGGAACACCACGAACGAAAAATGGCTGAACCAGGGCGGCGATACTCTCGTCTCCTGGGCAGGAAACCATGCGGTGTTCAAGAACGAACCGGGCGGCTTCGACGGCGGCACGATCGCCGTCGAAGGAGCGCAAAGCTTCAAGGGCCTGCAATTCGTCGACAGCGGCTACCGCCTGGAAGGTTCCGGCACGCTCGCGATAGATGGTTCCGACAGCGCCGATGGCAATGCCGAGATCCGCGTGCTGGCCGGCACGGCAGCCACCATCGCGACGACGATTACCGGCGCGGGCGGGTTCAGCAAGACGGAAGGCGGCACGCTCGTCCTGGAAGGCAGCAACAGCTATCAGGGCGGCACGCGGCTTCTAGGCGGGATTATTTCCGTTTCTTCCGATGCCAATCTCGGCGCTGCAAGCGGTGCCCTGACATTCGATGGCGGCACGCTGCGGAACACGGCGGCGTTCGCGACGGCGCGCAACGTCACCCTGGATGCCGGCGGTGGGACGTTCCAGACCGAAGCCG
>NZ_RZPW01000752.1:0-2944 GCF_003998455.1 Mesorhizobium sp. M7A.F.Ca.CA.001.08.2.1
GGGCCATTCTGGCGACAGGCGCCTCCGTGGTGGCGATCGACCGCGATCCGGATGCCATTGCGGCCGGGCGCGATCTGGAAGTGCAGTCGGGTGGTCGGCTGCGGCTGGTGCAGGCGCCGTTCTCGACGCTGGACGAACATGTCGAGAGCGCCGACGGGATCGTGCTCGACATCGGCGTGTCCTCGATGCAGCTCGACCAGGCGGAGCGCGGGTTTTCGTTCCGCGCCGACGGGCCGCTCGACATGCGCATGGCGCAATCGGGCCTCAGCGCCGCCGACGTCGTCAATTCCTTCAAGCCGGGCGATCTTGCCCGCATCTTCGGCTTCCTCGGCGAGGAGCGCCATGCCGGACGCATTGCCCGCATGATCGAGGCGCGCCGCGAAAAGCGCCCGTTCGAGCGCACGTTGGAACTCGCCGACGCCATCGAGACGCATATCGGCCGGGCGCCGAAGGACAAGATCCATCCGGCGACGCGCGTCTTCCAGGCGCTGCGCATTTTTGTCAATGACGAGCTTGGCGAACTGGCCAAGGCCCTGTTTGCGGCCGAACGCGCTCTGAAGCCGGGCGGACGGCTCGCCGTGGTCACCTTCCATTCTCTGGAAGACCGCATCGTCAAGCGTTTCATCGCCGACCGGGCCGATGTCGCGACCGGCTCGCGTCACCTGCCCGAGGCGCATGCGCGCACCGCGACGTTCCGCAAGGCGGGCGGCGGCGTGACGGCCGGCGACGCCGAGGTGGCGGCCAATCCGCGCGCCCGTTCGGCCAGGCTGCGCGCGGCGGTCCGCACCCAGGCGCCGGCGCGCGGCAGCGACTTTTCGATTTTCGGCCTTCCAAAGCTTCCCGGTATCGACCGGCCGGGGGAGAGGTAGCTAAGTGTTTCGTACCAGCGACATTGTCCTGATCGCCGTCATGGTTGCGGTCGCGGCCCTTACCTACAAGGCCAAGCGCGAGGCCGAGGAACAATTGGCCGCCGTGCAGAAGATCCATGCGCAGATACGCTATGAGGAGGACACGATCGACCTGCTCAAGGCCGACTGGAGCCTGCTTACCCAGCCGTCGCGGCTGCAGAAGCTCGCCGAACTCTACAAGTCGCAGCTCGAACTCGAGCCGGTCAGCGCCCGCCAGATCGGCGGTGTCGGCGACCTGCCGGCCAAATCCCTTGACATCCAGGACATCTTGTCGGGACGCCAGGGCGGCATGGCTGATAGTTCGGGCGGCAAGGCGCCGTCGGACGGCAGGGATCCCGTGATGACCGGAGGCATCGCCCAATGATCGGTAAACTGCTGAAACGTCGCGCCAGGACGAGTGAAGATGGATCGATCGTGGTCGAGGGCGCCCGCAAGGCGACCGGCGGCAAGGGCAGGACGCGCATCGTCATGACGATGGCGGTGTTCTTCGGCATCTTCTCGACCATATCAGGGCGGCTGGTCTATCTCGGCTTCCAGACCCCCGATATGTCGGGCGGTCCGCAGAGCCGGGTGACGGCATCGCGGCCCGACATCGTCGACCGCAACGGCGAAGTGTTGGCCACGGACATCAAGACGGCGTCGCTGTTTGCAGAACCACGCCGGATTGTCGACGCCGACGAGGCGATCGAGAAGCTGTCGACGGTGCTTCCCGACATCGACTATGAGCAGACCTACCATAAGCTGAAGAGCGGCGCCGGTTTCGTCTGGCTGCAGCGGCAGCTGACGCCCAAGCAACAGTCCGACATCATGCAGCTCGGCATTCCCGGTTTCGGCTTCCGCACCGAAAAGCGCCGCTTCTATCCGAGCGGCGAGACCTCGTCCTACATTGTCGGGCTCACCAACATCGACAACCAGGGCATCTCCGGCATGGAGAAATATGTCGACGAGCAGGGGCTGAGCGACCTGCAGGCGTCGGGCCTTGCCATTGCCAAGGATCTCAAGCCGGTAAAGCTTTCGATCGATCTGCGCGTGCAGCATGTCGTGCGCGACGAGATCGCCGCCGGCCTGGAGCGCTATCGTGCCATGGGCACCGGCGCCGTTGTGCTCAACGTCAAGACCGGCGAAGTGGTGGCCATGGCCTCGGTGCCGGATTTTGATCCGAACAATCCCTACAACGCACAAGACAAGGACCGGCTGAATCGCATGTCGGCGGGCCTCTACGAGATGGGTTCGACCTTCAAGAGCTTCACCTCAGCCATGGCGCTCGATTCCGGCAAAGCGACGATGGCGAGCCGCTTCGATGCTTCGCATCCAATCCGGGTCGGCCATCAGGCCATTCACGATTTCCACGGCAAGAACCGTGTGCTGTCGTTGCCGGAGGTGTTCCTCTACTCGTCCAACATCGGGTCGGCCAGGGAAGCCGAGATGGTCGGCATCGAGGGGCATCGCGAATTCCTGCATCGCCTTGGCATTCTGGACAGGATGCAGACCGAATTGCCGGAGACTGCCCGTCCGACTGAACCGAAGGTCTGGAAACAGGTCAATTCATTCACCATCGCCTTCGGCCATGGCGTGTCGACGACGCCGCTGCAAGCGGCTGTGGGCTGCGCGGCGTTGATGAATGGCGGCTTCCTGATGAACCCCACCTTTCTGGTGCGGACGCAGGCGGAAGCGATGGCCACCGCCAAGAGAGTGGTGAGCGAAAAGACCGTCGAAGGCATGCGCTACCTCTATTCGCTCAATGCCGAAAAGGGCTCTGCCAGAAACGCCAGAGTCCCCGGCTACCGCGTTGGCGGCAAGACCGGAACCGCCGAGAAGGTCATCAATGGCCGCTACTCGAAGGACTTGAATTTCAACACCTTCGTCGCCGCCTTCCCGATGGACGATCCGCAGTATCTGGTGTTTACCATTGCCGATGCCCCGCACCCGGAAAAGCCCGGCATGACGGATGTCGCGGCTGCGAATGCTGGGGTTATGGCCGGCAATATCATCAGGCGTTCAGCTGCCATGCTTGGCGTGAAGCCAGATTTCAGCCA
>NZ_RZPW01000753.1:0-2941 GCF_003998455.1 Mesorhizobium sp. M7A.F.Ca.CA.001.08.2.1
CTTCTTCTGCTTCAGCTCGGAGGTGGTCGACGCCAGTTCCGAACGCAGGTCGCCGGCGATCTTCTCCAGGTCCATGCCGGCCAGGAGGTCATGAATGGCCTCGGCGCCGATCATGGCGGTGAACGAATCCTCGCCATACTCGTCGACGGCGATCATGTACTCTTCCTCGCTGAGCAGCTGGTGCTCCTTCAGCGCGGTGAGGCCAGGTTCGGTGACGATGTAGTTCTCGAAGTAGAGGACGCGCTCGATGTCCTTCAGGGTCATGTCGAGCAGCGTGCCGATGCGCGACGGCAGCGACTTCAGGAACCAGATATGGGCGACCGGTGCCGCCAGCTCGATATGGCCCATGCGCTCGCGGCGAACGCGCGACAGCGTGACTTCGACGCCGCACTTCTCGCAGATGACGCCCTTGTACTTCATGCGCTTGTACTTGCCGCACAGGCACTCGTAGTCCTTGATCGGGCCAAAAATGCGCGCGCAGAACAGACCGTCACGCTCCGGCTTGAAGGTGCGGTAGTTGATGGTCTCCGGCTTCTTGATCTCGCCGAAAGACCAGGACAGAATCTTCTCAGGGCTGGCAAGCGATATCCGGATGGAATCGAACACCTGCGCAGGCGCCTGCGGATTGAAGAGATTCATGACCTCTTGGTTCATGCCGTTCTCCTTTTCGGGATCCTCGAAGATCCCTTGCATCTAGTCGCGAGCCAAACGCCCGCCGTCTTTGTCGGCCACTGGCCGTCGAATTCTTCCCGGTTGAGCATGATCCTGTCCGAAAACCGGTAACCACTTTTCGGGATCATGCTCGAGGCGCGCCGCGGACAGCCGTGGCGCGCCATTGCCTTACTCGGCCGCGTCGGGCAGCCGGACAGGGTTGTCGTCGAGCTTGGTGTTCTCCAGCTCGACATTGAGGCCGAGAGACCGCATTTCCTTGACGAGAACGTTGAAGCTCTCCGGGATGCCGGCCTCGAAGGTGTCGTCGCCACGCACGATCGCCTCGTAGACCTTGGTACGGCCGGCGACGTCGTCGGACTTTACCGTCAGCATTTCCTGCAGCGTGTAGGCGGCGCCGTACGCTTCCAGCGCCCAGACCTCCATCTCGCCGAAGCGCTGGCCACCGAACTGCGCCTTGCCGCCCAGCGGCTGCTGGGTGACGAGCGAGTACGGACCGATCGAACGCGCGTGGATCTTGTCGTCCACGAGATGGTGAAGCTTGAGCATGTAGATGTAGCCCATCGTCACCTTGCGATCGAACGGCTCGCCCGTGCGTCCGTCATAGAGCTGCGACTGACCGCTGCTGTGCAGGCCCGCCTGCTCCAGCATGATGTTGATGTCAGCCTCATGCGCGCCGTCGAACACCGGGGTCGCGATCGAGACGCCGCGGCGCATCTGCTCGCTGAGGCGAACGATGCTCTCGTCGTCATAGTCGCGAACCGGCTCGTTGCGGTCGTTGGCCGGGATGAAGCTCTCGAGCGTCTTGCGCAGGGGCTTGATGTCGCCGGCTGCCTTGTACGTGTCGATCAGCTCGCCGATCTTCCTGCCCATGCCCGCACATGCCCAGCCCAGATGCGTTTCCAGGATCTGGCCGACATTCATGCGGCTCGGCACACCCAGCGGGTTGAGCACGATATCGGCATGCGTGCCGTCCTCGAGGAAAGGCATGTCCTCGACCGGAACGATCCGCGACACGACACCCTTGTTGCCGTGACGGCCGGCCATCTTGTCGCCGGGCTGCATCTTGCGCTTCACGGCCACGAAGACCTTGACCATCTTCATGACGCCCGGAGGCATTTCGTCGCCGCGCTGGACCTTCTCGACCTTGTCCATGAAACGCTGTTCAAGCGCCTTCTTGGAATCGTCATACTGGCCACGCAGCGCTTCCAGCTCGCTCTGGAGCTTTTCGTTCTCCACGGCAAACTGCCACCACTGCGAACGCGGATACTCGTCGAGCGTATCCTTGGACAGCGTCGAGCCCTTCTTGAAGCCCTTCGGTCCAGCGATCGCTTCCTTGCCGACGAGCACGTCGGAAAGACGCGCGTAGACGTTACGGTCCAGAATGGCCTGCTCGTCGTCGCGGTCCTTGGCGAGGCGTTCGATCTCCTCGCGCTCGATCGCCATGGCGCGCTCGTCCTTCTCCACACCGTGGCGATTGAAGACGCGCACCTCGACGACGGTGCCGAAAGTGCCAGGAGGCATGCGCATCGAGGTGTCGCGCACATCGGATGCCTTTTCGCCGAAGATGGCGCGCAGAAGCTTCTCTTCCGGCGTCATCGGGCTTTCGCCCTTCGGCGTGATCTTGCCGACCAGGATGTCGCCCGGCTGAACTTCCGCACCGATGTAGACGATGCCGGCTTCGTCGAGGTTCTTTAGCGCTTCTTCCGAGACGTTCGGGATATCGCGCGTGATTTCCTCCGGTCCAAGCTTGGTATCGCGCGCCATGACCTCGAACTCCTCGATGTGGATCGAGGTGAAGACGTCGTCGGCGACGATGCGTTCGGACAGGAGGATCGAGTCCTCGTAGTTGTAGCCGTTCCACGGCATGAACGCGACCAGCACGTTGCGGCCGAGCGCCAGATCGCCGAGCTCGGTCGACGGACCGTCGGCGATGATGTCGCCCTTGTTGACCCGGTCGCCCATGCGAACCAGCGGGCGCTGGTTGATGCAGGTGTTCTGGTTCGAACGCTGGAACTTCATCAACCGGTAGATGTCGACGCCGGACTTGCCCGGATCGAGATCTTCGGTGGCGCGGATAACGATACGCGTCGCGTCCACCTGGTCGACGATGCCGCCGCGGCGGGCGCCGATGGCGGCGCCCGAGTCACGGGCGACGATCGGCTCCATGCCGGTGCCGACGAACGGCGCCTCGGCGCGCACCAGCGGCACGGCCTGACGCTGCATGTTCGAACCCATCAGAGCGCGGTTGGCGTCGTCGTTTTCCAGGAAC
>NZ_RZPW01000754.1:0-2932 GCF_003998455.1 Mesorhizobium sp. M7A.F.Ca.CA.001.08.2.1
GCTCAAGGTCGTCGAGAACTTCATGGAATCCGGCAATCGTCCGGAATGGATGATCATGAAGGTGGTTCCGGTGATCCCGCCGGACCTGCGTCCGCTCGTCCCGCTGGACGGCGGCCGTTTCGCCACGTCGGATCTGAACGATCTCTATCGCCGCGTCATCAACCGCAACAACCGTCTGAAGCGGCTGATCGAGCTGCGCGCCCCCGGCATCATCGTGCGCAATGAAAAGCGCATGCTGCAGGAAGCCGTCGATGCGCTGTTCGACAACGGCCGTCGCGGCCGCGTCATCACCGGCGCCAACAAGCGCCCGCTGAAGTCGCTGTCCGACATGCTCAAGGGCAAGCAGGGCCGATTCCGTCAGAACCTGCTCGGCAAGCGCGTCGACTATTCCGGCCGCTCGGTCATCGTGACCGGTCCGGAGCTCAAGCTGCACCAGTGCGGCCTGCCCAAGAAGATGGCGCTCGAACTGTTCAAGCCCTTCATCTACGCCCGTCTCGACGCCAAGGGTTACTCCTCGACCGTCAAGCAGGCGAAGAAGCTGGTCGAAAAGGAGCGTCCGGAAGTCTGGGATATCCTCGACGAGGTCATCCGCGAGCATCCGGTGCTGCTGAACCGTGCGCCGACGCTGCACCGTCTCGGCATCCAGGCGTTCGAGCCGATCCTGATCGAAGGCAAGGCGATCCAGCTGCACCCGCTGGTCTGCACGGCCTTCAACGCCGACTTCGACGGCGACCAGATGGCCGTTCACGTGCCGCTGTCGCTGGAAGCGCAGCTTGAAGCCCGCGTGCTGATGATGTCGACCAACAACATCCTGCACCCGGCTTCCGGCGCGCCGATCATCGTGCCGTCGCAGGACATGGTTCTGGGTCTCTACTATCTCTCGATCGTCAACCAGAACGAGCCGGGCGAGGGCATGGTGTTTGCCGACATGGGCGAACTCCAGCACGCGCTCGAGACCAAGGCGGTGACGCTGCACTCCAAGATCAAGGGTCGTTTCCGCACGGTCGACGCCGAAGGCAAGGTCGTGTCGAAGATCCATGACACCACGCCTGGCCGCATGATCATCGGCGAGCTTCTGCCGAAGAACGTCAACGTGCCTTACGAGACCGCCAACCAGGAGATGACCAAGAAGAACATCTCCAAGATGATCGACACCGTCTACCGCCACTGCGGTCAGAAGGAGACGGTCATTTTCTGCGATCGCATCATGGCGCTCGGCTTCAGCCATGCCTGCCGCGCCGGCATTTCGTTCGGCAAGGACGACATGCTGATCCCGGATGCCAAGATCAAGCTGGTCTCCGACACCGAGGCTTTGGCCAAGGAATACGAGCAGCAGTACAATGACGGTCTGATCACGCAGGGCGAGAAGTACAACAAGGTCGTCGACGCCTGGGCCAAGTGCTCGGAAAAGGTCGCCGACGAGATGATGGCCCGCATCAAGGCGGTCGAGTTCGAGGACAATGGCCGTCAGAAGCCGATGAACTCGATCTACATGATGTCGCACTCCGGTGCGCGTGGCTCGCCCACCCAGATGCGCCAGCTTGCCGGCATGCGCGGCCTTATGGCCAAGCCGTCGGGTGAAATCATCGAGACGCCGATCATCTCGAACTTCAAGGAAGGCCTGACCGTGCTCGAGTACTTCAACTCGACCCACGGCGCCCGCAAGGGTCTGGCCGACACCGCCTTGAAGACGGCGAACTCGGGTTACCTCACCCGTCGTCTGGTCGACGTGGCGCAGGACTGCATCGTCAACTCCGTCGACTGCGGCACCGACAAGGGCCTCACCATGCAGCCGATCGTCGATGCCGGTCAGGTCGTTGCTTCGGTCGGCCAGCGCGTGCTGGGCCGTACGTCGCTCGACGACATCACCCATCCGGTGTCGGGCGAGATCCTGGTCAAGGCCGGAACGCTGATGGACGAGCGTGACGTGGAACAGATCGAAAAGGCCGGCGTCCAGTCGGTCCGCATCCGCTCGGCACTGACTTGCGAAGTCAGGGTTGGCGTCTGCGCGGTCTGCTACGGTCGCGATCTGGCCCGCGGCACCCCGGTCAACCAGGGCGAAGCCGTCGGCGTCATCGCGGCGCAGTCGATCGGCGAGCCGGGCACCCAGCTCACCATGCGTACCTTCCACATGGGCGGTACCGCGCAGGTGGTGGACAGCTCGTTCCTTGAAGCCTCGTATGAGGGCAAGGTCGAGATCCGCAACCGCAACGTGGTGCGCAACTCCGACGGCCAGCAGATGGTCATGGGCCGCAACATGGCGGTGCTGATCCTCGACGAAGCCGGCAAGGAGCGCGCCTCGCACCGTCTCACCTATGGTTCGCGCATCTTCGTGGACGATGGTGACAAGGTGAAGCGCGGCCAGCGTATCGCCGAGTGGGATCCCTACACGCGTCCGGTCCTCACCGAAATCGAGGGCAGGGTGTCGTACGAGGATCTGGTCGACGGCATTTCCGTTCAGGAAACGGCCGACGAGTCGACCGGCATCACCAAGCGTGAGGTCATCGACTGGCGCTCGACGCCGCGTGGCAACGACCTGAAGCCGGCGATTGCGATCCAGGACGCCAAGGGCAAGGTCGGCAAGCTGTCCAAGGGCGGCGACGCCCGCTTCCTGCTCTCGGTCGAGGCCATTCTTTCGGTCGAGCCGGGTTCGCAGGTTCGCCCCGGCGACGTTTTGGCGCGTATTCCGATGGAAAGCGCCAAGACCAAGGACATCACCGGCGGTCTGCCGCGTGTTGCCGAGCTGTTCGAGGCACGTCGTCCGAAGGATCACGCCATCATCGCCGAGATCGACGGCACGATCCGCTTCGGCCGCGACTACAAGAACAAGCGTCGCATCATCATCGAGCCGCATGACTCGACGCTTGAGCCGGTCGAATACCTGATCCCGAAGGGCAAGCCGTTCCATCTCCAGGACGGCGACGTCATCGAG
>NZ_RZPW01000755.1:0-2924 GCF_003998455.1 Mesorhizobium sp. M7A.F.Ca.CA.001.08.2.1
GCAGTGAGGCTTTGGCCAGCGGCGCATCGGCGAGGGAAGCAGGCAGACGGCTCGCCGCGCCCGCCACCTCGACGCCTGATCCGCCGAGCCGATGGGTTTCGGGGAACCTCTCCGGGAGATGCGCGGCGAGCAAGTCGAGCACTTCCTGCTGGGCGTCGCGCGTGCCGTCCTCCTCGACGAAAACGCGCTCTGGGATTTCGGCATAGAGCCGGTGCTTTTCGGCGAGATACGGCAGCAGATGGCCGTCGACCTCGATCCAGGCCGCCGGGTCGAGCGGCTTCAGCCCGATGCTGAACAGTTTCGACGAGCCGTCATAGGGCGTGTGGGTGGGCAGCGTATGTTTTGGGGACGTCATGTCTCAGGTCAGTCTTGCCGGGATCAGTCCGCGCAGCGAATTGCCGACGAACAGGGACTTGGCGGATTTCAGATCGTCCAAGCTGTAGATCGCTTCGCGGGCGCGGCCTTCATCCAGAAGCTGCGCGCGCAATACGCCAGGCAGCAGGCCGCAATCGAGCCGGGGCGTCGCCAGCACGCCGTCGCCGAGATCGGCAAAGACATTGGTGATCGTGCCTTCACAGATCTCGCCACGCTCGTTGGCCATAAGCACCTCGTCGGCCTGCGTGATGAGGTGTTCGGCACGGGCACGCGTGTAAAGTTGTCGCCGGCTGGTCTTGTGGCGCAGCAGCGTGTCGTTCGAATCGAGCCTCGTCCGCGCCAGCCGCAGCATCCAGACTTTGTCGGCGGCGAGCGGTTCATAAGGCTGCGCAGAGGCCGTCACCTCGCCATCGTGCGACAGGACGAGGCGCGTGCGTGTGGCAACGCCGGAACCGCCGACCGCGCTGCTCAGCGCCTCGCCGACCGTGCCTGGATCACAGCGGAAGCCGAGTTCCGCCGCCGAGCCATAGAGGCGCGCAAGATGACGATCGAAGCGCAGGAAGCCCGAGCCGGGTTCCCAGCGCATGGTCTCGATCAACTGAAAGTCGGCGGTGTTCCCGTCGCGAAGCGCGCTTTCAGCAGACACTCCTGATACTCCTCCTGCGCCGTCGAATCGAAGACGACGCCGCCTCCGACATTGTAGACGGCCTCGCCGCCCGAAAAGAGCGAGATGGTGCGGATCGCCACGGAAAAGCGCATCGGGCCGCCGGGCGCGATCCAGCCTATGGCGCCGCAATAGGCATCGCGGGGCGTGCCTTCCAGGTCGCGCAGGATCTCCATGGCACGGATCTTAGGCGCGCCGGTGATCGAACCGCAAGGAAACAGCGCCGCAAAGATCTGGCGGATAGAGAGACCCGGCAGCAGTTTGGCCCTGACGTCGCTCACCATCTGATGCACGGTCGGGTAAGTCTCGATGCGGAACAGCGCCGGCACGTCCAGCGTGCCCACCTCGCTGATCAGCGAGATATCGTTGCGCAGGAGATCGACGATCATCCGGTTTTCGGCCTGGTTTTTCTCGTCATTGCGCAGGAAGATCTTCTGCCGTTCGTCCTCGGCTTTGGTGGCGCCGCGCGGCGCCGTTCCCTTCATCGGATGCGTCTCGATCATGCCCTCGGCGTCGATCTCGAAGAACAGTTCAGGCGAGCGCGACAGCACGATGGGTTCACCGAGCGCGATCAGCGCGCCATATTTCACCGGCTGACGTTCAGTCAACGCATCGAAGGCGGCCAGCGGCTCGCCTGACCATTGCGCGTGCACGGGAAAGGTCAGATTGCCCTGGTAGCAATCACCTTGCCGGATGTGCTGGTGCAGCCGCGAGAAGCGTTTTTCATAATCCTCGGGCGACCACGTCGCACGGGCGTCGAAGATCGGGCCATTGGTCGCCGCCGTATTGCGCGGCGGCACCGCCTGTTCGACCGGGGCATCGAAAACCCCAAGGCACACGAGTGGGGCGCGGCGTCCATTCGGCAGCAGGGGAACGAGCTTGGGTTCGAGCAAGTAGCCCGCCTCATACGAGAAATAGCCGGCAAGCCATTTGCCTGCATCATGCGCGGCTTGTGCTGCTTCCAGAGCCGGCCCGAAATCGCCTGCATCGTGCGCCACGATGATATCGGCCGGCCGGTCGAAAACGAGCTGGCGCGCGCTTTTGTCATTGCGAAAAATTGCGGCGGGCAGGGACATGGGCACCGAATGCTGCGGTCAATGAAGCCATCAACCGCTCTATATGGGGTGCCGCCCGCGCGCAATCGAGGGAACGGCACGCTGCCTCTTAAAGCCGACCTTTGGGCCAACTCAGGAACCAAGAGCAAACGGCGACGCCGATATGGCGCCGCCGCTTGCAATCTTCAGGTCGTGCCTGGCGATCAGCTGTTGCTGGAGGTTCCGGCTGTTGGAAACTGCTTGGCGAATTCCTTCTCGTTGCCGGCGGCGAGCAGCTTGGCCTGCTCGATCCAGCGTTCGCGCGCGATGCGGCCATCGAAATTCATGACGTCTTCGATCCGTTTGATATCGGCCGCTGTCCAGGACGCGATCTGGGCGAAGCTGGTGACGCCTTGTGCCTTGAGCAGTTTCTCATTGACCGGACCGATACCGATCAGCCGACGCAGATTGTCGGGCTTTCCGGATGCTGAGCCGGATGCAGGCTTGGCTGTTGCAGGCTTGCTCGTTGCGGATTTGGCTGGAGCCGAGGTTTTGGTGGCGGCGGGTTTCGCCGCCGGCTTGGCAGGGACCGCCTTGGCAGGGACCGCTTTCGCAGCGGCCGGTTTGGCCGGCGCGGGCTTTGTGGATTTGGCCGTCGCGGGGGTCGACATCAGGGCCGCCGGCGCCTGGCTTGCCGGTTTTGCCGCGCTGCTTCCGGCGGCAGGTGCGGCCGACGCTTCGCGCAGCCGGCGCTCAAGGTCGGCGCGGGTCTTGCCGCATGCATCGAGTTCGCCGGTCAGGCGGTCGCTGTCGGTGCGCAGCCTGTCGCGTTCGCTGCGTGTACGGTCGAG
>NZ_RZPW01000756.1:0-2923 GCF_003998455.1 Mesorhizobium sp. M7A.F.Ca.CA.001.08.2.1
CCCAGCGGCTCGTGGCGGGTGAAAGCGAACATGCCAGCCTTGTCGATCGGCAGCACCGACCCTTCGATCTTGTCGGCAAGACCGCCGAAATAGCGGAACCATTCCGGGATATAGCGCAGCTGTGCCGTCATTTCGGTGAGCAGCTTGCCATTGTCGCGCGTCTCGATGGCGGCAATACGATCTGCGTTCCCGGCGATCAGATCGGCCAGCCGCACGAGCAGCTTGCCCCGCGCGGTCGGCGTGATGCCGGCCCATTCCTTCGATCGGAATGCTGCCTTCGCGGACGCCACGGCGGCGTCCACTTGGCTCGCTCCTCCACGCGGAATCAGCGCCCAGGGCCTGCCAGTGAACGGATCATGACTCTCGAATGTATCGGCCGTCGATTGCAGCCGACCGCCGACCGTGTTCTGGAAACTGACGAGCGCCATATCGGTCCTCAACAGGTGGCAAAGCCCAGATGGGCGCGAAAGCGGTTCTTGACCTCGACCGCGTCGCGCGGTGGCAGCGAGCGCGGCAGGTTCTCGGCGGTGATTTTTAGCACGAAAAGGCGTGGACCTTCGGCCGGGCGACGCAGCTCGTCACACAGCGTGTCAACCTCTTCCAGAGAACGCAACTCGGCGGTTTCCGAGAAACCGCAAGCGGCCGCGACCTTGTCGAAACCAATGCCCCGACCGGTATGGCTCGATTGCATGCCTGTCTCACCGAAATGCTGGTTGTCGAGGATGATCAGGTCGAGATTTTTCGGCCGCGCCACCGAGATCGTCGCCAGCGAGCCGAACGCCATGAGCTGTTCGCCGTCACCGGTAATCACCATGACTCGCTTCTCAGGCTGGGCCTGGGCAAGCCCGAGGCCGATCAGCGCCGCGCCGCCCATGGCGCCCCACAGATAGTAGTTGTCGTTGCGGTCACCGGCAGCATGCACGTCGTAGCTCGGCGAACCGAGACCGGTCACGACCAAGGCTCCGTCGCGGGCGTCAAGCAGCTTCTTCACCGCAACCCGGCGGTCCATTGTCGGTAAATTCATGTCGCTCACCACTTCTTCTTGCCGAGCAGCCGCTGCCCGATCAGCACGGCAATCTGCTGGTCGGCATCGAAGGCCATCAGGGCTGCCTGCGCCACCGTCTCCACCAGGTCGGGACCGGTTTCGGCGCGCAGCACCCTGAGCCCGATCGCTTTCAGCGAGGCCTCCGTCGCCTGCCCCATCGGCACCTGCCACGGGTTGAACTCGGCCCATTCGCCCCGCATCGTCACCAGGACGAGCAAGGGGAAGCGCGCCTGCACGGGAAGCGACAGCATGTTGATGCAATTGCCGACGCCGGAGGATTGCATGAGCACGACGCTCCGCTTGCCGCCGAGCCAGGAGCCGGCGGCTATGGCGATGCCCTCCTCCTCCGTCGTCAGCACATTGGTGACGACCTCGGGATCCTCACTGAAAAGGCGGATCAATGTGGTATGGCCGGCATCCGGCACATAGGACATCTGGCTGATGCCGGCAGCCTTGAGCACCTCATAGACCTGATCCGGCCACTGCCTTTCAGGTGCCGCCGGAGCGGCTGCAAGCGCTGCTGTTTGCGGATGTTTTGTTTCTACGCTCGCCGTCACCTTGGACCCCCGAGAATTTGGATTGGAGCCAGGTTACCTCGATGGTCCGATCTAATCTTCGTCTCTTTCTCGTGATCAGATATAATGGTATTCGATAGCTCATGGAATTATCGCAGCTGCGCACCCTGATCCACGTCGCCGAACTCGGCAGCCTCAGCAAGGCTGCCGATCGGCTGCACATTGCGCAGCCGGCGCTCAGCCGGCAGGTGCGCATGTTGGAGGAGGAATTGGGCTTTGCCCTTTTTCTGCGCCACGGACGCGGCATGGTGCTGTCCGAGCAGGGCAAGGAGGTGCTGACGCACGCCATGCGCGTGATGGCCGAGATCGACGAGATCCGCGCCACGGCCACGCCCGCCGATGCGCCGCTGACCGGCGAAGTGGCGATCGGTCTGCCACCCACTGTTGCCGACATTATTTCGCTGCCGTTGGCGGCGGCCTTCGGCAAGGCCCATCCCAAGGCGAAGCTCAGACTTGTCAGCGCCTATACAGGCTATCTGCTGGACTGGATGCACCGCGGCGAGGTCGACGTCGCGGTGCTCTACGACCCGCGCATGGCACGTTCGCTGCGCTCGCGCCCGCTGCTCCTGGAAAACCTGTTCCTGATCGGACCGCCGGACGGGGGATTTTCAACCGTGCGCGCCGTGTCGTTCGCCTCGCTCGCCGGCAAGCGCCTGCTGCTGCCCAGCATCAAGCACGGGCTGCGCATCATCGTCGAACGCTGCGCCACGGATGCCGGCATCACGCTCGATGTCGGCATCGAAGCGGACTCGTACTCGGCGCTGAAGGACCTGGTGCGCAACGGCCACGGCTGGACGATCCTGCCGCTCGCTCCCATCCATGCCGACGTGACCGCCGGGCTGCTCACCGCCGCGCCGTTGATCGATCCGGTGCCCGTGCGCCGCCTGATCCTTGCCTACCCCGCAGACCGGCCTGCCTCGCGGCTGGCGCGGTTTGCCGGACAAGCGATAGAGGACATCGCCAAGGATCTTGTCGGGCGGGCCGTCTGGGTTGGCCAGCTTCTCGGCCCTCCACCATAAGCATTCGAATTCCGTTATATCTGCTCACTTCCGCTCTGCATTGCTGACAGGACATGGAGGCGCGATAGTGAGGCCCGCAGCAAGACGAAACCCGGACAAACCTCATGGAAGCCTATCAGGACATTCGCGATGCCGTCGCCAGGCTGTGCGCCCGCTTTCCCGGAGAATACTGGCGCGCACTCGACAGGGAAATGACCTATCCCGGTGACTTCGTCGCAGCGCTGACGCAGGCCGGTTGGCTCTCGATCCTGATCCCGGAGGCATATGGTGGCTCGGGCCTGCCG
>NZ_RZPW01000757.1:0-2916 GCF_003998455.1 Mesorhizobium sp. M7A.F.Ca.CA.001.08.2.1
CCCTTGTCCTTGCCGGTTTCGATGCGAACGCTGCCGCCATGCAGCTCGACGAAGCTCTTAACGATCGACAGGCCGAGGCCGGCGCCGCGCCGGCGGCCACCATTGGCGCGCGGCTCGAAACGGCGGAACACCGAATCGAGCACATCGGGCGGCATGCCGGGACCGTCGTCATGGACCGAGAATTCCACCCCGTCCGCCAGATGGCGGCAAGTGAGCCGGATGGTGCTGGCTTCCGGGGCGTAATTGGCGGCGTTGCTGAGCAGATTGTAGAGGATCTGGCGGACGCGGACCTCATCGCCGTGAAACGTCTTCGGCGCCGAGGCTGCTTCGACCTCGAGCCTGATCGAATGCTCTTCCAGCCGGTCGGCCACCAGTTCGGCCGCAGCGGCGATGGTGCGATCGACCTGCACCTCGGAAATATCGAGCTGCATGATGCCGGCGTCCACCGTCGCCAGGTCGAGTATGTCGTTGACGATGGTGAGCAGGACCGCGGAGGAGGAGCTGACATGCTCGACATATTCCCGCTGCTTCTGCGTCAGCGGACCGGTCGTGGGCTGTGACAGGAGTTCGGTGAAGCCGATGATGTTGGTCAGCGGCGAGCGCAGTTCATAGGAAACGTGCTGGACGAATTCGTTCTTGAGCTGATCGGATTTTTGCAGCGCCTCGTTCTTGTCCTTCAGCGCCCGCTCGACATGGACGCTGTCGGTGACGTCGACGAAGGTCATCATCACCTGCCCGTTGGGCAGCGGGATCATGGCGTAACTCAACACGTTGCCGTTGTTGAGCTCGGTCTGTCCGTGGCGGTCGCGGCGCTCGTCGTCGAAGCCGGTGACGGCGGCAACAAAGCCGGGCCAGGGGCTGTCCGCCGCCTGCCGGTCGCAAAGGTCGCGGATGGTGGAAACATGGACGCTGGGCTTGGCCGCTTCGCCGCTCAATCCCCAGAGCGTGGCAAAGGCAGGATTCGACAGCCGGAGCCTGCCGTCGGGTCCGAACACCGCTACGCCTTCGGCAAGATTGTCGAGCGTCTCGCCCTGGACCCGCACCGCTGTCTGGTAGCGGCTCTCGAGGTCCATCTTCTCGGTCAGGTTCTCGAACACCCAGGTCACGCCGCCCTTGGGCTGGGGGTTGGCGACGACGCGGATGGTCTTGCCATCCGGCAGATGCCACCAATGTTCCTGGGATTCCACAGCGCGATAGGCGCCGAGCAGGCCTTCCTTCCAGCGGCGCCATTCAGGCTGTTCGGCGATCTTGCCTTCGCTGCGCAGCCGGTCGAGCAGCAAGGCATTGTCTGGAGCGCTGTGCAGGAAGCCTGCGTCCAGGCCCCAAAGCTTCTGGAAGGCCTGGTTGAAGAACCGCAGCTTCTCGTCGGTGTCGAAAATGGCGACCGCCGTGTTGAGCTGGTCGAGCGTGTCGGCGTGGCTTCGCACTGTCCGTTCGTATTCGCCGCGAACGGCTTCGATGGCACTGGTGTCGCAGGCAAGGCCGGCCGAGCCATCGCTGCCGGCGAAATCGGTGACCGCGAACACACGGCGGTCGCCTTCGATCACGGTGGACAGCGACTGCTCGAAAACCGGATGCGTCCTGTGCTGGGCGGCAATCGCATCGCGCGCCTGGCCGCCGAGGAACTCTTTCTTCTCCCGAACCGCGGCTTCGGCATTTTCGGCTTCGACGGCATAGGCATAGGCGCGGTTGACCCACCTCAGCCCGCCATCCTCGCTGCGGAGCCACGCCGGCATGTTCAGCGCGTCGAGCAGGCCGATCATCGTGTCGTGGTCGGCGGCCAGCCGCTGGTTCTCGATCTTCAGCCTGGCCTGGCTGCGCTGCGTCTCCGAGAGCGAGACGAAACGCACGAGCACATGCGCGGCACTCTTGCGGCCATGCACTTCGAGCGGCGCACCGGCCTGCGATTCGATGACCAGGTCGAAGGGTTTGGCCTTTTCGCGCAATCCCGCGACGGCATGTTCGAGTGCCGCCGCCGAACGCGGCATCAGCCAGCGGCCGAAAGCAAGAAAAGCGGCCCTATCCTCGGGAGCGCCGCTTTCGACGGGCAATGTGCCGATGAGCTCGGGCTTCTTGTTTTCCGCAGCCCAGACGACGACGCGCTGGTCGCGCAGATTGAGCAGCGCCTCGGAACGGCGGAGCGCCGCGTTGATGTCGGCGAGGCGGCTCCTGAGTTCGACATTCTCCGCCGAGGTGCGGGCTCTTTCGCGGATGAGAACGATGGCCGATATCAGTGCGGCACCCGTCACGCCGACGAACACTGCAAGCTGCATGACATCAATGGCACTCACCGACAGTCCGGCGACGCTGGCAACAGCGGTCTCGGCATGCGCGGCGGCGCCGGCCAAGGGCCCCGCGAGCGCGGAGGTGGCAAGGAATGTCGACGCGCGGGCGCGCCAGGACAGGCTCCCCCCTTCCAGGGCGGAGCCAGCAATCCCCGAATCGTCATGGCCGCCGGAAACGGCCCGTCCCGCTCTGTGCGGGTGTTGCCCCGGCATGTCTTGGTCCTCTCCGCCGCCTGAATGCAAGACCGCCCTGATGCGTGCCTCTCTTGACCCTCTCGGGCTGGAAGCATCGCCGAATCACCTGACAATAACCCCTCGCCGAATCGGCGTGAAGGCTGATGGCGCGCAAAAATAAGGCCGGGCGAAAAGTCAATCGCCCGGCCTCAATATCTGGTAGTAATTTTAGCTTTGGTTAATAGCGGTAGTGTTCCGGCTTGAACGGACCCTGCGGCGTGACGCCGATATAGGCGGCCTGTTCACCCGACAGTTCGGTCAGGCGGGCGCCGAGCTTGTCGAGATGCAGGCGGGCGACCTTTTCGTCGAGATGCTTGGGCAGGACATAGACCTGGTTCTCGTACTGGCCGGGCTTGGTGTAGAGCTCGATCTGCGCCAGCACCTGGTTGGTGAAGGA
>NZ_RZPW01000758.1:0-2867 GCF_003998455.1 Mesorhizobium sp. M7A.F.Ca.CA.001.08.2.1
CTGACGGATGCCATGGTTCGTCTGTCGAAGGATCAGCCGTTCTTCGCCCAGCCTTTTCTCGGCCGCATGTTCGACTGTGGTTCCAAGGAAGGGTTCATCCAGGCCAACATCGCCTTCGCGCTGGCGCGCGACGACATGAAGGGTCCGGTTTTCGAGATGCTTCAGGAGTTCGTCCGGTCGCATGAACGCCAGGAAGAAGCCGCATAATGCCCATCTTTCGGGAGTATCGTCAGATGGCTGGCGAAGAGGGGCCGGCAGGTTCTCTCCGTCTGGCACGACGCTTGCATTGCTCTGGCGATGCTCCCGATCTTCGAGGCGCCTGCAAGCCAAGGCATGATCCCTGAAAGTGGGTCCCGGTTTCCGGAAAAGATCATGTTGAAACAGTAAGATAGAGCCAATTGCGATCAATCGGAATAGGACCGGCTCTAGAATTGGACCGAAGATGAATTATGCCAACTTTCCTCTCGACAAGAGGATGCCATTGCCGAATTCGGACGCAGGAGACGGCGAAGACTTCATCGATATCGAGCGGCTGCTTGGCATGGCCGCACGGCAGGCCAAGGTGGTTGCCGTGTGTGCCGTCATCGGTCTCTTCCTGGGCCTGCTCTATTTGCAGACAACGCCGCCCAAATATCAGTCGATCGCCAGCGTGCTGATTGACGAGGGCTTGAACAAGATCGTCGACGACATTTCGGCGACGTCGACAACCATGCAGACCGATTCCGCCATCCTGAGCCAGATCGAGATCCTGACCTCGACGCGGCTTGCCGCCGTGGTCGTCGACAAGCTGAAGCTCGACCAGAACGACACGTTCATGAATCCGCCCCAGTCGGCGCTTGCCCAAGGCATAGGCCTCATCCGCGGCCTGATCCAGTATGTCCGCCCCAGCTCTTCCATGCCGGGTGGCGCTGACTTCAGCAAGCTCGACCCGGCCGCCCGCGATGCGCTGATCGCCACGTCGCGCCGCGACTACGCGATCCTCAAGCTGCAGAACGAGATCCGGGCGGAACGCGTCGGCCGAAGCTACGTCATCGCGCTCGGCTATCAGGCGACGGATCCGGCCTTGGCAAACGCCATCACCAAGGCCTATGCCGATGCCTATCTCGCCGATCAGCTCGATGCCAGCTTCGATGCCACCGAGCGGGCTGCGGTCTGGCTGCAGGGCCGGTTGACGGAGTTGCGCCAGAGCTCGCAGGCAGCTTCGCTCGCAGTTGAGAAATTCAGGGCCGAACATGGGCTGGCCGCCAACAGCGATGGCCAGCTGATGAGCGACAAGCAGCTTTCCGACCTCAACGCCCAGCTTATCGTGGCGCAGGCCGACACCGCACGAGCCAGCGCCCGCTACCAGCAGTACAAGGCCATCGTCGACAGCGGCTCCGAAAACGCTTTCAAGGATGCCGCCATATCGAGCGACCAGCCAAGCAGCTCGGTCATATCGGCGCTCAAGACCCGCTACCTCACGGTGGCCAAGCGGCTGCAGGACGTTGAGGCGAATTTCGGCCCCGAGCACCCGCAGGCGGTGGCTCTCTCCAAGGAGAAGGCCGACATATCGACGCAGATTTTCGGCGAGCTGAAGCAGCTGACCGAAAGCTATCGCAACGAATATGAGGTGGCGCAGGCACGCGAGACCGCGCTCAGGGCCAACGTCGCGGCCGCGCAAGGCAAGAGCTCCGTCGACAACCAGACGCAAGTCAAGCTGCGTGAACTCGATCAGCAGGCGACGGCGCTCACCACGCTCTATCAGACATTCCTGGGTCGTTACGAGGAAGCCGCGCAGCAGCAATCCTTCCCGGTCGGCAAGATCCGCATCATCTCCGACGCGTCGATGCCGATGACGGCCTCAAGCCCGCGCACCATCGTCGTGCTCGGACTTTCGCTGGTGCTTGGCCTGCTGATGGGCGCCGGCTTTGGTGGCCTGAACGAGTTCAACGAACGCTTCTTCAGGACCGGCGAGGACGTGCGCGACCGCGTCAACCTCAAATTCCTCGGCTACCTGCCGACGATCGGCGGCAAGCTCGGCAAGGAAGAAAAGCCGGGCGAGACCCAGGTGGACGCCAAGACCACCCAATCGCTGTCTTCAGCCGAAAAGCGGGCGCGCATGCGGGTCAGCATCGATTCTCCAGCCTCGATGTTCTCCGAAACGCTGCGCAGCGCCAAGATCGCCTTCGACGTCGTGATGGAAGGGCAAGGCAGCCGCGTCATCGGCATCATCTCGGTGCTTCCCGGCGAGGGCAAGTCGACGGTCGCGGCAAATCTCGCCGGCTTGCTTGCCGCCAATGGCTCCAAGACGCTGCTGATCGACGGCGACTTGCGCAATCCCGGCCTCAGCCGAGGCCTTGGCATGGAAACCGAGCAGGGCTTGATGGAAGCGGTGGTCGGCGGCCAGACCTGGCAGTCCGTCGGCAAGATCGACAGGCAGACGAAGCTGGCGATCATCCCGGCGGTGCTGCGCGGTCACTTCTCGCATACCAGCGAACTTCTCTCCTCGGCCGGCATGCGGCGCTTCATCGAGAACGCCAAGGAGACGTTCGAATACATCGTCGTCGATCTGCCGCCGCTCGGACCGGTGGTCGACGCCAAGGCCTTCGCGCCATTGGTCGACGGTTTTGTACTGGTCACCGAGTGGGGGCGCACCCCGCGCGCGATGGTCAGGTCGATGCTGGAATCCGAACCCTATGTCGCCAACAAGATCGTCGGCGCGGTGCTGAACAAGGTCGATTTGAAGAAACTGGCCAAATACGGCTCGTTCGGCGGTTCGGAAAAATTCTTCGATAAATATTCGAGCTACTATCTGGAAAAGTCGGAAGTGCGCGGCAAGGCGCCGGTCTGACGTCGACCGTTGCGCGAGTGGGTCCACTCTGAAGGGT
>NZ_RZPW01000759.1:0-2897 GCF_003998455.1 Mesorhizobium sp. M7A.F.Ca.CA.001.08.2.1
TTGCCGACACAGGAGAACACAAAATCCTTGCCCTCGGCGGCCTGCGCAGGGGTCGCCGCCAGGCTACCGCCATGCTGGCCAACCCATTGCTCGGCCTTGGCCTTGGTGCGGTTGTAGACGGTGACGTCATGGCCGCCCTTGTTCTTCAAGTGTCCGGCCATCGGATAGCCCATCACGCCAAGACCGAGAAATGCCACAGATGCCATGAGCTTGCCCTTCAGAATGGAAACGGAATTTGCTGCGAAAGCTCTAGGCTCTGCGCTCAATTCGTCAAGACGCGTATAGCCTGATCGACTGGTGCAGCCGAATTGAAAATCGTCAGCGTTTCAGGTGAACGGTGATCCGGCGCTCGATCCATTCGACGCCATGCCGCAAGATCTCGACCATCACCAGATAGACGAGGGCGACCCAGATATAGGCCTGGATGTCGAACGAGTTGGCGAAGGCGAGCTTGGCATTGCCCATCAGATCGTAGACCGTGATGATGGCGACGATGGCGGACGCCTTGACCATCAGGATCAGTTCATTGCCATAGGGCCGCAAGGCAACGATCAGGGCTTGCGGCAGGATGATCTTGCGCAACGTCTGCAGTTTATGCAGGCCAAGCGAGGCCGCCCCTTCCCATTGCCCTCTTGGCACGCTCTCTATGGCGCCGCGCAGAATCTCCGCCTGGTAGGCGGCCGTGTTGAGCGCAAAGGCAAAGACGCCGCAATTGAACGCGTCCTTGAAAAAATCCCAGAGGCCGACCGACTGGAGTTCGACGCGGAACGAACCCAATCCGTAGTAGACCAGATAGGTCTGGACCAGCAGCGGCGTGCCGCGGAAGAAATAGACGTAGCAATAGGCGAGGCCGGACAGGATCCGGTTGCTGGACATGCGCCCGTAAGCGACGGGCACCGACAGGATCGCGCCGAGTACCATCGATATGGAAACCAGCGCCAGCGTGACCCCAAGCCCGCTCAGATAAGCCGGCGCATATTTGGCAAAGAAATCAGGATTCCAGGCAAGGAAGAGATAGCTGACGATGCCGATACCGAACAAAATCCATAGGCCCACCAGCGCGTAACCGGCGATACGCCTGCGCGGCCAGCCGCGCGCCCGTGGCGGCGGACGTTCGACCATGGTGGCTGTGGCGCTCATCGCTGCGCCTCCCGCCGGCCAAGCGAGCGCAGGATCGCATTGGTGGCGAAGGACGACAGGACGGCCAGGCCAAGAAAGACCAGCGAGGCGACGCCGAAGAACAGGAAAGCGTGCTTGGTGACGCGGGCCGCAATGCTGGCATTGCGCAGCGTCTCGGCCAGGCCGACGACCGACACCAGCGACGTGTCCTTGAGCAGGCTGAGCCAGCAGTTCTCCAGTCCAGGAAACGCGATGCGCAGCAGTTGCGGCACGATCACTTTGCGCATGGTCAGCCAGTTCGAAAGACCGATGGCGTAGCCGCCCTCATACTGGCCTTTGGGAATGGCGCGGAAGGCGGAAAGGAAAACCTCACTGGCATAGGAGGAGAAGATCAGTGCAAGCACGATCATGCCGGCGACAAAGCTGTTGACGTCGATGGTGACGTCAGGCCGGAAATACCTGACGAGATGCTGCAGCAGGATCGGCATGCCGAAAAAGAACAGGAAGAGCGTGACCAATTCCGGCAGGCCGCGAAAGACGGTGGTGTAGATGTTGGCGGCAAGGCGCAGCGACGGTTCTTCGGACTGCTTGGCGAGTGCAATGAAAAAGCCGATCGTCAATCCGATGGGCAGCGTGGCAAGCGCCAACGCAATGGTGATCAGTGCGCCATAGGCAATATCGTCAAGCCAGCCTTCAGGTCCCCAACTGAGAAGTGTCCATATGCTCTGGGCTGGCATCGACCGGTCTTATCCCCACGGCATTCCCAAGACGAATAGAAAGACGGCGGGGAAATTCCCCGCCGTCTTGACCTGGCTTATCAGGACTCGGCGCCGTAGACGTCGAACTTGAAATACTTGTCGTTGATTTCCTTGTATTTTCCATTGGCGCGAATGGCGGCGATGGCCGAGTTGAGCTTGTTGACCAGGTCGGTTTCGCCCTTGCGCACGGCAATCCCGGCGCCAGGCCCGAAAATCTCGACCGGCTGCGGCGAAGGTTGGCCGAGGATCTTGCAGCAGGCGCCGTCAGGCGAGTCCAGAAACTGCTGCAGCACGACGATATCGTCCTCGATGGCGTCGAGACGACCATTGGCAAGATCGGCCTGCTCCTCGGGGCTGCTCGGATAGCCCTTCACGGTGCTGTCGGTGTAGGTCTTCGAGGCATAGTTGAAATGCGTGGTGGTGGTGGCGACGCCGATGGTCTTGCCGGCGAGATCTTCCTTGGTCACGCCTTTCAGCGTGCTGTCCTTCGGCACGGCGATCGCCGAGGGCGTGTTGTAGTATTTGTTCGAGAAGTCGACCTTCTCCTTGCGCTCCGGCGTGATCGACATCGAGGCGACGATGGCGTCGAATTTACCGGCCTGGAGGGCTGGAATGATGCCGTCCCAATCCTGGGCGACGAAGGTGCACTTGACCTTCATCTCATCACAAAGCGCCTTGGCGATGTCGATATCGAAGCCCACGAGCTGGCCATCGGCGGTAAGGTTGTTGAAGGGCGGGTAGGCGCCTTCGGTGCCGATCCTCAGGGTCTTTTCCTGGGCCTGGGCGACGCCGAGCGTCAGCAGCGCGGCCGATGCGGCAAGCGCGATACGCAGTGAAATACGCATGATGGTCCTCTCTTTATGGTCCCGGCCGTCGTTCCGAACGGCTCTGTGGGGCGGTGCTTTTGACCGCCCGCTGGCGCGATACTCCCACTCTTTCCAAGAAAAAAGCAACTGCAAAACCATAAAAATGGGCAAGGCTATTCTGCCGTTGCGTCAGCGCTCAAGCAACGAGCCCGGT
>NZ_RZPW01000075.1:0-13444 GCF_003998455.1 Mesorhizobium sp. M7A.F.Ca.CA.001.08.2.1
TTGCTCGACCGCGTCTGGGACGAAAGCGGCCCGCTCGACGGGCTGGTCAACAATGCCGGCATCATCCGGCGCGCCGATGCCGTCGATCTCAGCGAGGCCGATTGGGACGACGTCATGGATGTCAATCTGAAGGCGGTTTTTTTGCTCTGCCAAAGCTTTGCCATGCGTGCCTTGGCCGCTGAGCGGAAAGGCAAGATCGTCAACATTGCCTCGGTGCTGAGCTTCCAGGGCGGCATTCGCGTGGCGTCCTACACCGCCTCGAAGCATGGCGTGCTGGGCATCACCCGGCTGCTTGCCTGCGAATGGGCGCAAAAAGGCATCAACGTCAACGCTATCGCGCCAGGCTATATCGAAACCAACAACACGCAGGCGCTGCGCGCCGATCCCGACCGCAGCGCCGCCATCTTGGCGCGTATCCCGGCCGGCCGCTGGGGCGAGGCGGGCGACATTGGCGACGCCGCCGTCTTCCTGCTGGCGCCGGCGTCCAACTATATGCATGGCGCGGTGGTGCCGGTGGATGGCGGCTGGCTGGCGCGCTAGCGTGGTTCGTCGTTTCGCGGAAACGCTGAACCGCGCTATCTCATTGTTTTAACGCAATTCCGGACGGAAAACCGTTTCACACTTTTCCTGGAATTGCTCTGAGGAGACAACGATGACGAAGCCGAAGATTTTCGCGCATGCCGGCGAGGGCGCCTGGACGACAACGCCGGACGGCAACAGGCGACGCGTTCTCCTGCACACCGACGAGCTGATGCTGGTCGAATTCGGCTTCGACAAGGGTGGCGTCGGCGCCCTGCATTCGCACCCGCATGTCCAGGCAAGCTACGTCGCCGAAGGCCGCTTCGAGGTGACCATCGACGGCCGGAGCGAAATCGTTGGGACGGGCGGGAGCTTCATCGTGCCGTCGGGCCTGATGCACGGTGTCAAGGCGCTGGAAGCGGGGCGGCTGGTCGACAGCTTTACGCCGCACCGGGCCGATTTCCTCGTCTGAGCGCGCCAGCGCCACGCGTGCCCGCTCGTGCTGCTCTCTTGGGTTTCGGTTGCCCGGTTAGCGGATTCCAAAGAAACGGCGAATTTTTTCTCTTGGCCTCATCTGTTCACGCCGGAAGGCTAAAAGATCGGCTTCCAGTTTGGAGTTCTTTTCTCTTAGCGTTTTGATCTCAGCAGAGAGCGCCCGATCGTATTCATTGGATTGCAGGATGGCAGGGAGTTCCAAAAGATGCATGCTCCCTTCGGTCGCAAGGCGTTGAAGGCATTCGATCATAAGCGAGCCACCTGCGTGAGGTGAATGTGCCAAATAGTGATAGCTCTGATTTGGCCTGATAACAGCAATCCGATCAAGGATAAACTGGTGGAAAAAGAAACGCTCTTCAGCGGTGCTACAGACCGGCATTACAGCCTCAAGAAGCCCGGTGTATAACGTGGTCCAGGACCCGCGTTTGCGCTCATCGGGCCATTCAAACCACTGTTTGTGATAGTTTTCTTCATGGTCCAGGCGATAGTAGAGCGTCTCCGGAATCCGAATGAAACTGCCCCACCGCAAGACCTTTGCCAACCATACAAATATTTCGGAAAGCCCACGATACTCATCGGCTCGAATGAGCCCGGCCTGCCTGATGGCGTCGCGACGGAGCAGACCCCGCACGGCCATAGGCTCCTTTTGCTCAATGTGCTGCCGGAGGCGGTGAAGTGTGTCCCCCTCGATCGACGCGGCTATATCCATACCGGTCCGTCCACCCATCCATTTACAGTCGGCGTAAACGGCCGCCGCATCTGGCTTTTCCCAGGCGGTACGAACCAATCTTTCGAAGAAGTCCGCTGTGGTTGTGTCGTCGTGCTGACGATAGCAGAAGAACTCGCCGAGTGGCTGTTTCAGCAACCAGTTAAGATTTCCAAACCAGTCGAGCCGTTCTTGATGGACAATCATTCTAAACCGATTGTCGTCGAGGAATGGCCGGCATTTCTCGGCCGTTGCGAGGTCGTTTCCGTCGACTGAAATTATGACCTCGAAGTCACGGAAAGTCTGTTGCTGAAGACATTTGAGTGCTCCCTCGATGTATTTCGTACCGTTATATACGGGCATCCCTACCGTAATTGTCGGCGTCAAACGTTTCATTCGCGATCCTTTGAGGTGTTCAGACGTCACCCGCTATCCTGGTCGCACACTGGTCGGCAAAATATGGTGCCATGGTGAGTTTGCCTGGATCTATTGAGTGATATTTGTCCTTCGAAGTAATTCCAATCTGATATCGTTGATGCAGTTCGCTGTTGGTATCGTAGATGTCCGTTTCGCCCCAAGCAACGATAAGTCCACCTTTGACCAAGGCATCCGGCAAGTTCGCCGCATCGACTGCGGCTAGCGAGGGGACGATCTCCGTCATGGCGGCAATTGTTCGTGTGAGGATTTTTGTGCGGAGCGGCTCTGGCGGAAAGGTATCCCAGACCGGCGGCGTCACCTCGGTTGAATACCCATGGATGCATTCCGGGTACCAGGTAAGATATGTCAGCCGATCAGGATAACTGACCACTTCCCCGAATGGTCCAGAGACAAAGGTCGCACTGGGAGGACGCTCAAGTCCGTCCGGCAAGGTGAAGCTGATTCCGTATTTTAAGCGATGAAGCCAAGGCCGTGTCGGTTTCAGCCCCATTGTCGCATCAATCGCCAAACGCCCGTCCCAAAGAGCGTTCACTACGTGATCGAAAGCATCTACTTGAACGAAACCAGCCTTCTCACTCGTAACGCACAACCTATCATCGACGCTGTCAACCTTTGAAACCTGATGTCCGTGACGCACTTCGATGCGGCGATGGTCGGCAATTGCTCTCCTAAGGACCGATGCCAACGCTACCGGATTGATGGCGACTTCCGGCGTGTCGAAAGCTGCAAGCGCTGCGTCCGGGTTGAATCTTGTATCCCGCTCGCTGCTGGTCCATGCTCGCGGAGGCGCTGAAATATCCAATCCGAAGTAGTCGAACTCGCGTCCAGTTGATGCTTTCACAATCAACTCATGAACGTCCCGGAGATAATCCTCAACCGCTTGGGCCGAATGTTGGCTGTCTCGATGGACGACGTAAGCCGCGGGAACCGAGGTTGCTAAGGCGTGCGTCTCTATGCCTAGGTGCCGATGCATGAACGGTGCGAAGGCGAGAGCACCCTTCATCATGATCCGAGCTGTCGATAGGGACGGGTCACCCGCATACATGTATCCAAGATGGATCTTCCCCTCGTTCGCGACAGCTGTTCGACTGAGAATCGCATCGTTTCTATCGAAAAGGACTACGTCCATGCCTCGCTCGCCCAAAGCTAGAGCTGCGCAGCAGCCTTGAAGCCCCCCACCTAAAATAGCCACTCGCATTCCGGACCCCTAGCAACACAGCGCTGCGATCGACACTCCACAGGATTCCTTGATATCAAGGAGGCGCACTCGTCAACGAATTTGGTCATCTCGCGCCGCCGCGATCGCGGCACGTATCCAGGCAGCCGCCGGGTTAAGTGAGCGATATTGGCGACGCCGCCGCGTTTCCTGCTAGCGTCGGCGTCCGGCCATATGCATAGCGCGGTGTTTCGGGTGGTAGGTGGCTGGCAGGCGGGTAGAAGATCGAGTCGTGTGTGGAATGACCCGCACCTCAAAGGAGGCGCGGGTCTGTTGCCTGGGCGCTTGTGGCGCCGCGGTACTCAAGACATCACCGCAGGATGAGGACCCTGCCGCACCGTGGTGAAGATAGTCTTAATGCACCGGGGCTGCGTAGCTCGGTCGGTCAGGTGATGTGCCGCAGGAGGCTGAAAAGCCGTTCGAACGTCTTGCCGTAGGGCGGGCGCAGCAGGCTTCCCGCGCTCAGCCGCGACTGCATGAAAACCGGTTTCTCCTTGCTGAAGGTGCGAAATCCCCATTCGCCGTGATAGGCGCCCATGCCGCTGGCGCCGACGCCGCCGAAGGGCTGGTTTTCCTGTACCAGATGCAGCATGCAGTCGTTGACGGTGACGCCGCCGGCAATTGTCTCGTGCAGGATGCGTTGACGGTTGCCGCTGTCGCGGCCGAACCAGTAGAGTGCCAGCGGGCGGTCGGCCCCGTTCACATGGGCGATCGCCTCGTCGATCCCGGTGTATTCTACGATGGGCAGCACCGGCCCAAAGATCTCTTCGCGCATCAGCCGCAGGTTGGAGCCGGCATTGCGGACCAGGGTCGGCGGTAGTTTCCGGCTGGTGGCGCCGAGTTCCTCGTGGGCCGGGTTGATTTCGGTGATATCGGCGCCGGCGTCACGCGCTTCAGTGACCATGTCGCGCAGGCGCTGGTGGTGCCGATCGCTGATGATGGCGGTATAGTCGGGGTTGTCGCGCAGGGTCGGGTAGAGCTTCGCGATCGCCGTTGCGAGCCTGGCAGCGACCGTGCCTGCTTGCCCCTTCGGCACCAGAAGGTAATCCGGCGCGATACAGGTCTGCCCGGCATTCAACAGCTTACCGTAGGCAATGCTCGATACTGCCGCGTCGAGGTCGCATGACGGATCGAAGATTGCCGGCGACTTGCCGCCCAGTTCGAGCGTGACCGGGGTCAGATTGGCGGCCGCGGCGATCGCGACCTGGCGTCCAACCGCGGTCGAGCCGGTGAACAGCAAATGATCGAAAGGCATCGACACGAAGGCCTTTCCCATCTCCGCATCGCCGCTGATGACGCTGAGCTCATCGGCTGCGAAATGCTCGGCAACGAGTTTGGCCAGCAGCGCGGAAAATGCCGGCGTCAATTCGGAAGGTTTGATGAGCACGCGGTTGCCGGCCGCGAGTGCCGCGATGACCGGCGCGACGGCGAGCTGGAAAGGATAATTCCAGGGCGACACGATGCCGATGACACCGAGCGGCTGCGGGATGAGGCGATTTCTGCCGGGCAGGAACGGCATGGTGGTGGCAACGCGGCGTTCGCGCATCCAGCCCCTGAGGTGCGACAGCGCGTGGCGGATGCCGGCGCGTACGACGAACAGTTCCGCAAGACGCGTCTCATGCGCGGAACGGCCGCCAAAGTCGGTGTCTATGGCGGTGCAGATGTCGGCTTCATGCCGCTCGGTCAGCGCGAGCAGGCGTTTGAGGCGATCCTTGCGAACGTCAAAGTTGGGGAAAGGCTGCGCCTCGAAGGCGGCGCGCTGCAGGTGGAACCGCTCGCCGAGAACATTCTGTCTGGTCTGCAGCATCACGCCCTCCCTGGCTTGCCGGACGGAGCTTACATCGTGGTGCGTGGCGGAATCCAGCGGGGGTGCAGGTGTCCTAGGGGAAGCCGCTTTCGGATGTGCACGGCATCCGGCTGGCAGGCGCCGATGGCCGCATCAACGACAGGTTCCTGCAAAGGGGGCGTTGTGGTTGGATGACGGCTGCGCTACTCCAAAGCGTCACGCCAGAGAGTCGTCTTGACCGGTTTCCACATCCTCTCCAGTCTACGAAATTCCAGCCCGGTGTCCGCCTGATGCTGATATCGGCGACGAGCATCTTGGCCATGGACCCCAAGCGGCGCGTTCCGCGCCGCGCGGCCCAGCGGAATTGCGGATGAAGGGCGCTCACAGGCTTGAGTTCCTGCGGTTCGTGCCGCTGTCTCTGAGACAGCGCATGCAAAGACGCAGATATGCACGCGCGACGCCCGCCAACAGAATTTTCATTTCGGGCTGCGCACGCAGCGGGACGACGCTGACACAGCGGCTGATGAGGTGTTTCGAGGACATTTTCGTCCATCCGCCCGAAGCGCGATACGCAATGCTGGACATGTTGGACCGGCCGGAATCGAACCTCGTCGTCAAGCGCGATGCGCGCGGTTTTGCGCATCTGGCGAAGCTACCGACCTCCATCGGCTTGATCTATTGCATGCGCCATCCATTCGACACGCTGACAAGTTCGCATCCGCAAACACGCAACCAGCGTCGGTTCCACGTCACGCCGCAACGCTGGCTGACCGAATACGACGCGCTGATCCGGCTGAAGAAGGCACAACCGCACCGGCAGATCCTTTTCGTCCGCTACGAAGACATGATCGGCGCGCCCGATGCGCAGCAGGACAGAATCGCGCAGTCATTCGGACTGACACCGCGCATTCGTTTCAGCGAGGACCCGGACAATCTGATCCGGGTGGCTTCGTTGAGAAAATGGGAACGGAATGAAGAATTCAGGACCTATCTCGGCGGCCTGCCCCCGGCATTTCTCGCCCGCGTCCAACGTTTCTGCGCCGAGTTCGGCTATGACATGCCAATAAGCACGCCGACCGTGGACGCGCGGTGATGCAGGCACCGGCGGCCCTCGCGACAGAAGAGCTGGATCCCAAGCGGCGCGTGCTCAAGGACGTGTTCGGCTTCGATGATTTTCGCCCCGGGCAGGCCGATGTCATGGACGCGCTGCTGGCCGGGCGTCATGTGCTGGCTGTGATGCCGACTGGTGCGGGCAAATCGCTTTGCTACCAGGTGCCGGCGCTTGTCCTGGGCGGGCTCACCATTGTCGTCTCGCCGCTGGTGGCGCTGATGCAGGATCAGGTCGCCGCCTTGCGGCTGGCCGGCGTGGCCGCCGATACGATCAATTCCTCGATCGACCGCGATGCCAATATCGCCGCATGGCGTCGCGTCGCCTCGGGCCAGACGCGCCTGCTCTATCTCGCGCCGGAGCGGTTGATGACTGAGCGCATGCTCGAGGCGCTGGCCAGGCTCGATATCAGCCTGATCGCCGTCGACGAGGCGCATTGCATTTCGCAATGGGGGCCGGCGTTCCGGCGCGAATACGAGGACCTGTCGCGTCTGCGCGGCATCTTTCCCAGCGTGCCGGTCATCGCGCTGACGGCGACGGCGGACGAAGGCACGCGCACCGACATCGAATCCCGGCTGTTTGCCGAGCGCGTCGAGACCCTGGTGCTGGGCTTCGACAGGCCGAACATCAAGCTTGCCATCGAGGCCAAGCAGGACAGCAAGCGGCAATTGCTGCGCTTCGTCGAGCGCCATCCCGGCCGAAGCGGCATCGTCTATTGCCTGTCGCGCAAGAAGACGGAGGAGATGGCGGCCTTCCTCGAGAAGAACGGTGTCACCGCGCTCGCCTATCATGCCGGCATGAGCAAGGAGGCGCGTGACGCCAACCAGAACAGCTTCATGACCTTGTCCGGCGTCGTCATGGTGGCGACCATCGCCTTCGGCATGGGCATCGACAAGCCTGACGTCGCCTATGTCTTCCACACCGACATGCCGGGCAGCCTGGAGGCCTACTACCAGGAGATAGGCCGCGCCGGCCGCGATGGGCGGGACGCCGAGGCGCATATGCTGTTCGGCCTGGGCGATATCCGCATGCGCAGGATGTTCATCGACGACGAGGATGCGCCGCCCGAGCACAAGAGGCGCTCGCATGGCCGGCTCGACACGCTGATAGGCTATTGCGAGACGGCGCAGTGCCGCCGCCAGGTGCTGCTCGGCTATTTCGGCGAGGAAGCGCAGCCTTGCGGCAATTGCGACACCTGCCTCGACCAGGCACCGCGCGCCGATGGCGGAGCCGAGGGTCGGATCATCCTGACGGCGATCGCCCAGAGCGGTGAGCGTTTCGGTGCCGGCCATATCATCGACATCCTGCTCGGCCATGAAACCGAGAAGGTGCTTGCCAGGAACCACCAGAGGCTCACGAGTTTCGGCAGCGGTCTGGCGCACAAGAAGGATTTCTGGCTATCGCTGATCCGGCAACTCGTCGCCGGCGGGTTCCTGATGCCGGATCCGGCCGGTCATGGCGGCCTCGCCATCGCCGAAAAGGGTCATGCGCTTGGCCGTGGCGAGGTGCCGTTCCATTATCGTGTCGAGGTACGCAGCCGCGCCTTGCGCGGCAAGATGCGCTCCGGGCAGGATCTCGGGCAATCGGCTGTGGACACCGGGCTACTGGCCGCGCTCAAATCCTTGCGCCTGCGGCTCGCCAAGGAGCGCCAGGTGCCGGCCTATGTGGTGTTCTCGGATCGTACGCTGATCGACATGGCCGAGCGCCGCCCGCACGATCTCGACGCCTTCGCCGAAGTGAATGGGGTTGGGGCGGCAAAGCTCAAGGAATTCGGCCAGGTTTTTCTGAGTGCGATTGCCGAGCACCGGTCGGGTGAGGCGGCCTGAGGTCAGATCAGCGACTGGTCACGCGCCGTGAAGCAGAGGGATCTTCGGAGAAGGCATCCGTTCCGAAACCTCCTGTGCCGCCGCCGCCCATTCCTCCACCGCCCATGCCCCCCAGGGACCGATTAGTTCAACGTTTTCTGGCCGGCCGGTCGACAGATCAGGCCCAGACTGAGGCGTGCATCGACTTCATGGCCGAGCATTTGCAACCGCAATAGATGCCGCTGTCCGCTTGCAGGCACCTATCCACTGCAAGCGTCGCGGGCGACCCGCCGGGCGTCAGTCGCGCGATATGAACAGTCCCGCGAGAAGCGGAGCGTGGGCGGCGAGCCTGCGGGATACGAACTCAGTGAAGAGCCGCACGCGCTTCGTCTTGCGTGTCTCCCCATGTGTGAGAAGCCAGAGCGTTCCGTACAGGTGCAGGTCGGTGCCCGGCACCCTCACCAGCAGGGGGTCGGCATCTCCGACGAAGCACGGCAGTGTCGTGATCCCGAGACCTTGCCGTACGGCAACGATCTGCGCTTCGGCGTCCGTGATCCTGAATGGAACTCCCGTGGTGCCAACCTCACCCGCGCTGGCCCACTCTGGAATTCCATGAACGCTTATGACGATCCACCGGATGGGATCAGGTGCGCCCGCACGCCACGCGGCCAGGCGGTCGCGGGACATGTAGACGCCGCCAAACACCTCCGCTCCCTTCAGGCCGTGAAGATTGAGCGGCAGGGTTTTGCGGTCGTAGACGACGCGGATCGCCACGTCGGCCTCTCGGTTGGTCAGATTTGCCAGTTCGCCGGACGACAGGATTTCCATCTCGATGTCTGGATGCAGGTGCGCGAAATCGGCGAAGTCCGGCATGAGCAGGTGCGTCGCGAGGGGCGGTGCCAGCGTCACCCGCAGAAGTCCGCGTACGCTCTGGTCGCGCCCGAAGACGCGCGTCTCCAGCTGGTGCGACGACGCTTCCATCTGGTTCGCGAGCTCGAGGACCTCCTCGCCCGCAGCGGTCAGGCGGTAGCCCGAAGGCAGCTTTTCGAACATTTGCGCCCCGAGGCGTTCCTCAAGCTGTGCGATGCGTCGCAGCACGGTCGAGTGATTCACCCCGAGCCGCGCGCCGGCAGCCCGCACCGAGCCTCCGCGTGCGACGGCTAGAAAGTAGCGAACGTCATCCCAGTCGATCATGGTGCAATCCGGCACCGCGCGGTGCGCCTTCCAAAGCCCGTATCTAACACATCCTACAGCAGTAGGGGCGGGATATCGTGGCTTGTGTCGACAAGGGCGACGCTATTCCGAACGGCGGACACGGATCGTCGCGGGCTGGCGTCAATCCTGAAAGCGGATCGATTCTGCACCACCGATGTGCGCGCTTCCGCACTCACCGCGCGACCCCGGCGGGCCCATCTAGAGGTTCTCGGGGCGTCCCCGAACGACCAAAGACAGAGCCTGGAAGGATTAAGTCATGGGAAAACTGGACGGTAAGGTTGCGGTTATAACGGGTGGTGCCACCGGCATCGGCCTCGCCGCTGCAAAGCGCTTCATCGAGGAGGGCGCCTTCGTCTTCATCTTCGGCCGCCGGCAGGAAGCGCTAGACGCCGCTGTGGCCGAGCTCGGGCCCAATGCCCGCGCGGTGAAGGGCTCGGTCTCGGATGAGGCCGACCTTGATCGGCTCTACGCGGCGGTGAAGGCCGAGCGCGGAAGCCTCGACATCATCTTCGCCAACGCCGGGGTGGGAAGCCTGCTTCCGCTCGGCAAGCTCACCGCCGAGCACATTGACGAAACCTTCAACACCAATGTGAAGGGTACGATCTTCACGGTCCAGAAGGCGCTGCCGCTGATGGGCGAGGGCGGTTCGATTATCCTGACCGGATCGAGCGCCGGCACCACGGGCGCGCCCGCATTCAGCGTCTATAGCGCGAGCAAGGCGGCCGTGCGCAACCTCGCGCGGACCTGGGCGGAAGACTTGAAAGGCACCGGCATCCGGGTAAACGTGCTGTCGCCCGGGCCGACGGCGACCGAACTCGCGAAGGCAGCGATAGGCGAGGAGGGCTTGAAGGTCTTCGCCTCGATGAATCCGCTTCAGCGTATGGCCGATCCAGCGGAGATCGGGGCGGCGGCTGCGTTTCTCGCGTCGCCCGACAGCAGCTTCATGACTGCCAGCGAGGTCGCCGTCGACGGGGGCTTGGCGCAAATCTGACCCGCTACGCCCCGCCGTTCATTCCATTCGATATCCCGAGCCCGCAGGGCCTGGTAAACTGAAGGAGAGTATACATGAGCTACGCAATTATCGGCTTCGGCAAGATCGGCCAGGCTCTTGCCAAGGCATTTGCCCGCAAGGGCCTCGAAGTGTCCGTGGCAACCACGCGCGACCCGGAAAGCTTTGCATCCGACGCGGCCGCGATCGGACCCACGATCATCCCGAAAACACTGGCGGACGCCGTCAAGGCGGACATCATCTTTTTGGCTGTCCGCTTTGAATCGCACCCGGATGTCGCGAAGGCGCTGCCAAGCTGGGAAGGCAAGACGATCATCGACGCGACGAACGTGTTTCCAGTCCCCGAAGAGCTGGACGGTCTGCCGTCCTCCGCCTTCGTCGCGAAGGCGTTCACCGGCGCCAAGCTCGTCAAAGGCTTCAATCACCTGATTGCGGCCACCCTGGCTGCCGATCCGATCGTCGAGGGCGGGCACCGGGTCGTCTTTCTGTCGAGCGACGACGAGGACGCGATCGCTCCCGTGGCGGCCTTGGCCAGACAACTCGGGTTCGCACCGGTCAAGCTGGGGAAGCTCAACGAGGGCGGCACGCTGGTGCACGCACGCGGCCGCACTTGGGGCCAGCTGATCTTCCAGGACCTGTTCAAGAAGGAGCAGTAACGGATTTATCGTGCGCCGACAGAGTGGCAGGCGTACGATGCCGGCCACATCGTCGGCAAAGGGCCAAGCGCGCGAAGGGACGTGCTTGAAAGCTTACATCTGCCTGGGATCCTTCGGCCGACATGTGCCTGCCACCCAGGAATCGTAGTTGCAATAGCTGATGTCCCAGCCGGCATCGCGCCTTTTGGAAATTGCCTCACGGCCGCCCGCGCGGATGGGTCCGAAGCCACCCCAACTGCCATCCGAGCCTTTGTAATTTCCGATGACGCGATAATTGCAGTTGTTCACGACGACGTTGCCGTCCATCGACACGCATGCCTATGCAACAGTGGCAAGGCTGAAGAAAGCTGCGATGGCGAGAGAGGCTTTGCGCATCGTGGTCTCCTAACTGGGTTCGGCGAACCAACCGTTACGAGATCGTGGGCCGGGCCTCTTCCCCATTTGGGCTAAAGCGGCTGGTAAAGCGGCATGGCTGCGCTTGCGGACAGAAGCGATGTGCGGAGATGCCGGATGGGCCTGCCCATCGCCGAAGCTTTACGGCCTCCGCGAAGGCCAGAGTGTCCCGGCTTGGGCGGCTTTGTCCTGCTGCGGATATGCGGCAGGCGGCCCAGGAAATGTCCGGTTTTCTCGGGATTGAATGGCGGAGAGGGAGGGATTCCTTTTCACCCATATGATACTGAAAATACTAATCTTTTCGCGCTTTTTGTTACACAGTTTGTTACACAGCTACAACTACGATTTATAACCACTCTAAGCTCGCGGCTTTTGGGCTCGCCTGCCCAATCCATCCGATCTGTCGAAACCGACGGCTTGTAGGACACTCCCGCGTGTGTACGTTGGGGCTTGGGTCAGAAGGTGACCCACAACAAAGACGGGGAGCGCCGCAGTGCAAAAGATCTCATCGGTCAAGGAACAGATAGTGAAGTAGCCTGTGACAATCGGCGCCAGCATCACCTCCAAAGCGCCGACCAGGAAAAACCCGCAAAAAAACGTCGCCCTCAGATACCCCGTCGGCAATGAATATGGGACCGAAGTTGCGCGGCAGATCGGGCGTTAGGTGCCTTCATGACATCTGAACCTGAGCAGGCTCCTACGCCGCGCGAGCCGGCACATTTCCGAACGGAGTTTCGTCCGGCTGCGAAAAAAGGTGCCCTGTCGGGACTTACTTGTTGGCCGGATGGCTTAGGCCAGCGATCCTTGCACGAGCACGCTCTTAAGAGACGGGCCTTCGGTCATGTCTTCTCCGGAACCTCAGCTTTGGCCTTCGCTTGACCCTGCCGCCGAGTCCAAATCAAGATGCAGAAAGACGATGGGTTCAGTTTGCAAACAATGCCCTTGCCATGATCACCAGACTCTGACGCCGTGCCAAGCTCCAAAATCGTTCCAACGAGGCGCGTCATGAGCATCCCCGAAAAAAATCTAACATCGCGTACGCCAATGGATGATTTCGGTCAGGGATTTCGAGATCGCCAGGAGCGCGGCAACGTTCTTGCTCGAGGAGGTCGACGAGACAGCCAGATATCGCCTGGCTGATCTTCGAAAATTCAAAGGTTTTGAGAAAAGGCGGGGGAACTTGTATCTCGACTGGGCGGACATCCTGTTGAGGCCGATCCGGCGGTGCCAAACAGAACGATGTCACGAGCTTCGCGCAGCACGAGGCTGCGATGCTCTAGTGCCCTGAGATCCAAATTGGCAACGGTGGGGCGAACACCATCGGCGACCATACGGATCGTTTGTGAAATCAGGACGGCAGCAGCAATCATACCGACAAAGGGAGCGCCTACCGCCACTTGTCCCAACCGCGTCAGGCCGCATTCGTCGAGGCCGCCGCGATCATGGAGATCCTTATAAGCAGGCGGGAGCCCAGCTAGGGCAACGGGCGCATTTCCTTGAGGCCCCGCCTCGTCCACTTCCGGGCCGTCGGTCCAGATGCCGAGCGCCTTGTTTGGCGCTGGGAAACTATGAGTCCTGATCAGGCGGAAATCTCCCACGCCGCTACCGAGGCCGGCCTCGAAAACCGTTGCAAAGCCCGCGCCTTCGAGGATAGCTCGCGCCTGGGGGTTGTCCACGCCGCAAAGCGCCAGCAGGGGTTCGTCGTGGCCAACACGCAGATCGGAAGCGAACCTCCGCTCGACCATCCTGGACTGGAAACCGCGGGCCTCAGCCCAGTCAGCGCAGATGCGGGTCTTCAGCCGCCCAGTGTCTGTAGCGAAAGTGAGAACGGATGTGCTCTCGGTCGACGGCCCGACCCGGTCGACGTCCTGAAGGAACATGCGGACAATTGACGGATCGGCAAAAGGCAGCAGCCCGATCGTCCATAGGAAAGCCTGGCCGAGATGGCCAAGCCCAATCACCCAGAAATCCGATGGGAACTGTACCGCGACAGGCCCATCAGACGCCGGCGATCTCCAATCGGCGGACCGTTTGAGATCCCATAGCGACATTCCGATCGATCTGTAGCCTGCCATCGGCTCGCCATCGAAAATGGCGA
>NZ_RZPW01000760.1:0-2897 GCF_003998455.1 Mesorhizobium sp. M7A.F.Ca.CA.001.08.2.1
GGCTTTGGAGAAAGCCGGCAACACGCTGGACAAGGCTGATCTGGCCGAGATGGAAGCGCTCTGGCAGGAAGCAAAGACCGCGAAGTAGTCTCTCTTTTCGGGCAACTCCCGACGGAAACCGCTATACACTTTTCCTGGAACTGCTCCGGATTATCCGTTGTTTTTACGACGCAATCTGTTTTCGATCTCTTCGCGCGCGCTTTGCGTGGCCTTCAGCGAGATGGTGGCGCTGCCGTCGTCATTGTCGCTTCGCGAAACCACATCGCCATTGCGGTAAAGCCAGTCGACAAGGCCGAACTGTGCCGGCTCGATCGTCACGGTGAGGTCTTCGAGTTCGCCCGCCATCCGCGTTTCGATGATCGCCTTCAGCCCATCGATGCCCTCGCCGGTTACCGCCGACACCGCAATCGGCGGCGCCTTGTTGGCATCGGCGCCGTCTGCAAGCAGCCGGGTCCGGTTGCCTTCGTCGAGCCGGTCGATCTTGTTCCACACTTCGATCACCCGCTTGGCATCACCAGCGTCAACGCCAAGATCTGCAAGGATACGCTCGACATCCTCGGCCTGGGCGGCCGTGTCCGGATCGGAAATGTCGCGCAGATGAAGCACGAGGTCGGCCTCGACCACCTCTTCCAGGGTGGCGCGGAAAGCCGCGATCAGATGTGTCGGCAGGTCCGAAATGAAGCCGACCGTGTCGGAGAGGATGATCGGCGTGCCATGTGGCAGGCGCACGCGGCGCAGCGTCGGGTCGAGCGTGGCGAACAGCATGTCCTGTGCCAGCACATCCGCCCCGGTCAGCCGGTTGAACAGCGTCGACTTCCCGGCATTGGTGTAGCCGACGATCGCCACCACCGGGAACGGCACCTTCCTGCGCTTGGCGCGGTGCAGGTCGCGCGTGCGCCGCACCGTTTCCAGCTCTTGCTTCAGCTTGATGATCTTTTCCTGCAACTGCCGCCGGTCGGATTCGATCTGTGTTTCGCCGGGGCCCCCAAGGAATCCGGCGCCGCCGCGCTGACGCTCCAAATGGGTCCAGCTACGCACGAGGCGGCCCTTCTGGTAGTTGAGATGGGCGAGCTCGACCTGCAGCGTGCCTTCCTTGGTGCGCGCGCGCTCGCCAAAGATTTCGAGGATCAGCCCGGTGCGGTCCAGCACCTTGGCGTTCAGCTCTTTCTCGAGATTGCGCTGCTGCACCGGGGTCAGCGGATGGTCGACGACGACCACTTCCGCATGTCCCTCTTTGACGATTTCCGCGAACTCGGCGACCTTGCCGCTGCCGAGCAGCGTCGCCGGGCGCGGATCGTTGACGGTCACCACCGCGGTGTGAATCAGATCAAGGTTGATGGCGCGGGCAAGGCCAACGGCCTCGTCGTGACGCGCATCAGCCGAACGCATCAGCCGCGGGCGGTTGGTCTCGTCGTCGTTGCGCTGGTGGCGGGTAAGGACGGGCACAATGACCACGGCCCGGGTCGGGCCCTTGGCCTCAGTCCCGGGGTGATGCGCTGGTTTCCCGCGAACGGTGGCGTCCGCGTCTTTCTCACGTGCCAATCAGGCGCCCTGGCTTTCCTCGCCATCGAACATCTGAACCGGCTGGCTCGGCATGATCGTGGAAATGGCGTGCTTGTAGACGAGCTGGGAGTGACCATCGCGGCGCAGCAGGACACAGAAATTGTCGAACGAAGTGACCACGCCGGTCAGCTTCACGCCGTTGATGAGGAAGATGGTGAGCGGGTTCTTGCTCTTGCGAACTGAATTCAGGAACAGGTCCTGAAGGTTTTGCGATCGTTCCGCCATTGTTCTTGTCTTTCGCCGATCCCCTTCGGTTTGCAAGCCAATGCGCCAAATTAACGGGCGCATGTCAAGCTCGCAAACACCGTCTTGTCGTCAGTAACGACAAGCAGAACGAGATATATTGATGTTCATTCCACCTGTGCGGTTATCAGGCTGGACTTTTTTCCGCAATGTCAAAAAAGGCTTGCCGCAACGAAAGTGTTATTGAGCCGGGGTGCCCATTGGCGACCGTGTCGCCATCGATGGTCACCACCGGCATGGCGATCGTCGTTGCGGAACTGATGAACGCCTCGCGTGCCGTCTTGGCCTCGGCGACGGAAAAGCCGCGCTCCTCGATCTTCAGGCCAAGCTTGGCCGCCACTTCGAACATGGTCGTGCGGGTGATGCCGCGCAGGATGCCATGCTCGGCCGGCCTGGTAACCAGGACGCCGTCCCGGGTGACGATCCAGGCATTGGACGAGCCGCCTTCTTTTACGTTGCCTTCATCGTCGACGAACCAGGCTTCCTGCGCACCGGCTTCCTTGGCCTTCTGCTTGGCCAATACATTGGGCAGCAGCCCGACGGTCTTGATGTCGACGCGATCCCAGCGGTTCTCCGGCACGGTGATGACGGCGATGCCGGTCTCGGCTCGCTTCGCTCCGGCGGCAGGGTCAGCCTTCCTGGCGGTGACCACCAGCGAAGGCTTGGTGTCGGCGGAAGGGAAGACGAAGTCGCGGCTGGCCACGCCGCGCGTCACCTGCACGTAGACCAGACCATTGGCGACGTGGTTGCGATTGACCACCTCACGCAGAATGAGCGGCAGCACGTGAGAGGTGACCGGCCAGGCGATCGACAATTCGGTCAGCGAACGGTTCAGCCGGGCCAGGTGGCGCGGCATGTCGACGATGAAGCCACGCGCTACTTCGCAGACCTCATAGACACCGTCGGCGAACTGATAGCCGCGATCCTCGATATGCACGGCAGCGTCGGCGTGCGTGACATAGCGCCCGTTGACATAGGCAATGCGCGGCATTGGCGACCCCTCAGAAATTCTCGGGCTTTCTTATGCGATTCCACCGCGGGCGTAACCGGCAAATGGTTGGACCACGCGCGGCGGCTGGACGCGCTCAGAC
>NZ_RZPW01000761.1:0-2896 GCF_003998455.1 Mesorhizobium sp. M7A.F.Ca.CA.001.08.2.1
CCTTATCATAGCCGAGCCGGCAGAGCAGCGCCTTGCGTTCCGCCATGCCGGCCGGATTGATGCTGCCCTTGATCTTCTTCGGCAGTTGCATGGCTTGATTGCCGTTCAAGCGGCAGAAAGCGACTTCCGGGTGCGATTCAAACACGCGGCTGCGCAAATCGGGCCGCGCGATCAGCACGGCGTCGATCTCGCGGATCTTGGCAAAAATGCCGAACGCCTGGATCGACACGCCGCGCGGCGGATCGGATGTGGTCAGGGCCACCGCGCTTGCCCTGACGTGCGCGGCATACCAGGCTTCGATGGTGGTGAAGCCGTTGGTGTCGGCATAGAGCGCGGCACGGGACGGGATCGAGAAGACACTGGACTGGCGTGCCCCGAGCAGCGGCCGCACCAGGGCTTCGGGGCCGCGCCCGCCCTTGCCCGAAAAGCCGGGCAGGCCGATCGGCATGTCGACGGCGATGACAGCGTCTACGGGAAGGGATGCGAGCAGGGCAGTGAAGGTTGCAAAGACACCGACCGACGGTGCCATGCCAAAAGTTCGTCGGACGGCGATCCAGCCGGCCTTGCAGCCATCGACGCCGACAAGTACGGCCTCAGTCGATGTCACGCCCGGCGGCCCCGCCCTGGATGTGTGAGGTGGCGAAGCTGGACCATCGCCATCGGATGCGACAGGCTCTGCGCATCGGTTTCGAGCTGCAGTTCGTCGCCGCCGCGCTTGGCGGTGCGTGCCAGGATCTCGTAGACCGCCGCCGTCGTCGATTGCAGCGCCTTGATCGGCGGCTGGCTGGACAGGATGCGTGCCAGGTAAACGGCCGCCGTCAGATCGCCCAGGCCATTCGGCGGCTTGTCGATCAGGCGATGTTCGGCGAGCAGCGCCTGGCTGTTATCGAGCAGGAGGTTGCCGGTGCCGCCCGTCATCATCGACGGCGCCGAGGTGACCAGCATGGTCGATGGTCCGGCGTGCAGCGCCGCCGCGATCACCGATTTCATGTCTGGCAACGCGGCGCCGGCCATCCATTCCAGTTCGTAGCGGTTAGGGGTGGCTATGTCGGCGATCGGCATCAGCCGGTCGCGCATGGCGATGGCGGTCGGTTCGGGCACATAGAGGCCGCCCGAATCACCCATCACCGGATCGCAGATATAGACGGCGCCGGGCGTCCTTGCCTTGACCGCGGCGACCAGCGAGGCGACGGCCTCGGCCTGGCCCGCCTCGCCGAGATAGCCGGACAGCACGGCGCCGACCTCACCCAGCCATGGCGCCCGCTCGAGATCGGCCATCAGAGCCTTGAACTCGTCGAGCGGCGGCACGATGCGCGTCGCGCGCCCATGGCCGGGATGCCAGGGCAAGATGACGGTCGGCACCGCCCAGACCGGGAAACCCAGGGTCTCCAGCGCAAAGACGGCGGCACGGTTGCCGACCGAGCCACGCGCGACATGGCTGGAAATGACGATGACCGCACGCGGCGCGTCGGTTTGTTCGGCGCTCATTGTCGTTTGATTCCTAACTGCCCCGGATGACGTAAAGCACGAGCCAGACCATCAGGCCCAGCGCCAGCAGCAGGCCCAGCGTGCGGCCAAAGCGGGTGCCCCAGACTTCGATCGGATCGGCACGATCGGCATCGGCCGCGGTGACGTGATCGTGCATGCCTTTCGCTGCCCGCGCTACAAACGAGTTGCCGGCCGGATCCGTCTCGCGCGCAATGCGCTCGAGGATACGGCGCGATTCCTTGTCGCTGTCCTGGCGTCCCGCCATGATGATGTCCCGTTTTGCCGGACCTTATCGCGTTCGCACGGCCAATCACAGAGCCTTGCAGCGGCACCGGCGTGCCAGGCGAGGGGCTGCCGGCGCGGGCGGTTTTCTTGCGCGCTGATTGTGGTAAAGCTTCGCGTGCAACTTCTACCGAGGGACCCATCATGTTTGCCCAGCGCCTTGCCTTGCCGTCCACGTTCCGCACGCTGCCCGCCTTCCTGATGATGGCGATCGTGCTGCCGCTGCTTGCAGGCTGCGGCTATAACACCATCCCGACGGCGGAAGAAAATGCCAGGGCGGCATGGAGCGAGGTGCTGAACCAGTATCAGCGCCGCGCCGACCTCATCCCCAACCTGGTCGAGACGGTCAAGGGCTATGCCTCGCATGAAAAGGATACGCTCGACGCGGTGGTCGAGGCGCGCGCCAAGGCAACGCAGATCACGGTAACACCGGAAACGCTGAAGGATCCCGAAGCCCTCAAGAAGTTCCAGGATGCCCAGGCGGGGCTGACCAGCGCGCTGTCGCGGCTGATCGCGGTCTCGGAGGCCTATCCCGACCTCAAGGCCAATCAGAACTTCCTGGCGCTGCAGGCGCAGCTCGAAGGCACCGAGAACCGCATCGCGGTGTCGCGGCGCGATTACATCCAGGCGGTCAGGGACTACAATCTGACGCTGAGGACGTTCCCCTCGGTGCTGTGGGCGACCTTCTGGTTCCGCGGCAACGAGCCCTTCGCCAATTTCACCGTCGCCGAAGACAAGATGCAGCCGCCGAAGGTCGATTTCGGCACGAAGCAGGGCGGGTGAACGGCGGGGCCAAACGTCGTGATCTTGCTGGCCGGTGAGAGGCGGCGCGTCATTCGTCTTGTCGCAGTCGTCCTCCTCGTCCTTGTGCTGCCGTTCTCGGCCCTCGCGGCCGATCTCCCGGCGCTGACCGGCCGTGTCGTCGACGATGCCGGCATCATCGACGCCGCGACCAGGGCGGCGCTGACCCAAAAACTCGCCGATTTCGAGACAAAAGGCTCCGACCAGATCGTCGTCGCGACGATTCCCAGCCTCGATGGCGAGGAGATCGAGCCTTACGCCAACCGGCTGTTCCGCTTCTGGAAGCTCGGCCAGGCGAAGGAAAACAATGGCGTCCTGCTGCTGG
>NZ_RZPW01000762.1:0-2875 GCF_003998455.1 Mesorhizobium sp. M7A.F.Ca.CA.001.08.2.1
GCTTTCAGCCGAGCCTCGATTGTCTGCTCGAACAGCCCGTCCAGGATTTGCGGCCGGCGACGTGCCGTATCGCGCAGGAACGGCGACAGATCGAAGACGGCGGCGAGGAAATCCTGGCCCTCCCCCTTGCCGGCCAGAAACTTGGCAAGCCGCGTCAGCCCTTCTTCGCGCGCGGCGGAAGCGATCTCGGCCAGTTCCAACCGCGCACGGTCCTTGTCGAGCGGAACAAGCCTGGCCGCCGGCTTCAGCAGCCAATCTTTCGCTCTCGCAGCCGTGCTCATCAGTGATCCTCCCGAACCGGGAAACTCATGACCACGGATAATCCAGGATTGCCAGGCAAGAGTTCAAGCCGGCCATTGTGGAATGTCATGACGGCCTTGGCGAGGCTGAGGCCAAGACCCGAACCCGGTTGCGAACGGCTCTTCTCCAGCCGCACGAAACGTTCCGTGGCACGCGCGCGGTCGCCATCGTCGGGAATGCCGTGGCCATTGTCGGCAACCGACAGGCGAACGTCCGCACCGGCTCGCTCGAGCGTGACGCGCACCGCCGGCTGGGCATTGGCGCCGGTCGAATATTTGATGGCGTTGTCGACGATGTTCGACAGCGCCTGACCGATCAGTTCGCGGTTGCCGTTGACGGACACCGCCTCGTGCGCGTCTGCTTCCAGCGACACGCCTGCCTCTTCCGCCACCGGCTCATAGAGCTCGACGACATCGCGTACGGCTTCCGCAAGATCGACGCGGTTCGTATTTTCAGACGAGTAGCCAGCCTCCAGCCGGGAGATCATCAGGATGGCGTTGAAGGTTTTTATCAACTGGTCCGACTCGGCGATGGTGCCTTCCAGCGCCTGCCGGTAGTCGGTGGGCTTTTGCTTGCCCGAAAGCGTCGCTTCGGCCCGGTTGCGCAGCCGGGTCAGCGGCGTCTTCAGATCATGCGCGATGTTGTCGGAAACCTGCTTCAAGCCTTCGTTGAGCGTGGCGATCCTGGCCAGCATGGCATTGAGATTTTCGGAGAGCCGGTCGAACTCGTCGCCAACCCCCGTCACCGGCAGCCTGCCCGACAGATCGCCGCCCATGATGCGACGGCTGGCTTCCGACACGCTGTCGATGCGCTTCAGCGCAGCGCGGCCGACAAAAAACCAGATCAGCAATCCGCCCAGCCCCATCATGCCGAGCGCCAGCATCAGCGCACGGCGGATGACCGCACGAAACCGTTCCGGCTCGCCAAGGTCGCGGCCGACCAGCATGATCATCTGGTTCGGCAGCCGCAGCACCAGCGCAATGGCGTTGTGGCCTTTTTCGCCCTGCGCCTGCGCATCGTTCTGCTCGGATTGGGTGGTGGTGCCCTGCTCGGCGGGAAGGTTGCGCAGGCGCTCGAGCTCTCCCTCGCCAAAGCGCTGATAAGAGAACGGACTGCTGGTCCAGCCTTCGGTTTCGAGAACGCCAGGTTCGAGGCTCTGCACATTGCCGGTCAGGATCTGGCCGTTGGCGTCGGCGATCAGGTAAAGGTTTGCGCCGGGCTGGCGCGAGCGCGCTTCGACCACGCGGACCAGTACCGGCAGGCCGCCGCGCTGATAGGCGCGGGCAAGGCCGAGCACTTCGTCATTGATGGTCTCCTGCGTCTGCGCGGTCAGCATTCGCGCCGACAGCGAGGTCATGTAGAAGACGAGCGCCACCGCGCAGAGCGCGAAGAGCAGGAAATAGAGCGCCGAAAGCCGCGCTGCCGTCGTCTTCATGATGGCTGGCACGGAAAGAGCCATGCCGCAGCTAACCACTCTTCAGCATATAGCCGGCGCCGCGAACCGTATGCAGGATGGGCTTGTCGAAGCCCTTCTCGATCTTGCCGCGCAGCCGGGAGACATGGACGTCGATGACATTGGTCTGCGGATCGAAATGGTAGTCCCAGACATTTTCCAGCAGCATGGTGCGCGTCACCACCTGGCCGGCATGCCGCATCAGATATTCGAGCAAGCGGAACTCACGCGGCTGCAGCGTTATCTCGCGTGACGCACGGCGGACCGAATGCGACAGCCTGTCGAGTTCGAGATCGCCGACGCGGTAGACGGTTTCCGCTTCCTTGGCACTGGCGCGCCGGTTCAGCACCTCGACGCGGGCGAGAAGCTCGGAGAAGGCATAGGGCTTTGTCAGGTAATCGTCGCCGCCGGCGCGCAAACCCGTGACCCGGTCATCGACCTCGCCGAGCGCCGACAGGATCAGCACCGGCGTCGTGTTGCCCCTGGACCTGAGACCGGCAATGACCGACAGGCCGTCGCGACGCGGCATCATCCGGTCGATCACCATCACGTCGTAGTCGCCGGCGTCGGCGAGCGCAAAGCCGGTTTCGCCGTCACCGGCGACATGCGCGGTGTGACCGGCCTCGGCAAAGGCTTTCTGCAAGTAATCCGCAGCCTCGCGATCGTCTTCTATGACGAGAATCTTCATAGGGCTGTTATACGCGATTTCGCCGGAAGGTTGAGTGGCAGACATCTGCATTGTGGCCTTTGCCAAAGCGCATCGCGACCGAGATCGCTCGAAGCAGTGCGCGATAAAGCTGCTCGCTGCCGATGTCGGTGGCATCGGATCGTTGAAGCGCTTTTGAAATTGTGCGGCAGCGGGCGATGGGAAGCCCGCTGCCGCCGGGGGAAGGCGCGATGACTGACTAACGCGCGCTCCTCCATGCTTTCCCGTACGGCTCGGGGGTGTTCAACCGTCGCACTGGAAAAGTCCAACTTGCCGCCGGAACGCCCTCACCCGCCTCGGAAGGCCAAGAGAACGCTCCGGGGCCGACCTCAGCCCTTGGCGACGGGCAGCGCGACGAAACGATTGGTGTCGTCGCGGGTGATCTGCATCAGCACCGCCTTGCGGCCGGATTTGAC
>NZ_RZPW01000763.1:0-2873 GCF_003998455.1 Mesorhizobium sp. M7A.F.Ca.CA.001.08.2.1
GTCATCGCCAGCGTGCTCGGCGCCTTCGCGGCGCTTGGCCTGTTCTCCTTCATCGTCGCCACGCAGGTCAGCGAACTGGCGCAGAACATCCCGGTCTACCAGACCAACATCCTGACCAAGATCCGCTCGCTCAAGGAAACCGGGGTCGGCGGCGGGATCCTTGCCAGACTGAGCAAGGTGGTCGAGCGGGTCGGCCAGGAGATCGACAGGCAAGACCCCTCGCTGCCGGCCGCCGCCCCGGAAAAGGCGCCGCGCGAGCCGGTGCCGGTCGAGATCGTCGCGCACGAAAGGCCGCTTCAGGTCCTGCAGAATGTCGTCGGGCCGCTGATCAGCCCGCTTGGGTCGGCAGGGCTGATCATTGTCGTCGTCATCTTCATGCTGCTCGAGCGGGAGGATCTGCGCGACCGCTTCATCCGGCTTGTCGGCTACGGCGACCTCCACCGCACCACCGAGGCGCTTCAGGATGCCGCCAAGCGGGTGGGCCGCTATCTCTTGATGCAATTGGTCGTCAACATCGTCTACGCCATACCGATCGCGATCGGGCTCTGGGCCCTCGGTATTCCCAATGCGCTGCTGTGGGGGCTGCTGGCCCTGGCGCTGCGTTTCGTTCCCTATATCGGCCCGATCATAGGCATGCTTTTGCCGCTGTTCCTGGCGCTGGCCGTGGCACCGGGCTGGTCGCTCGTGCTGTGGACCGCCGCCCTGTTCGTGGTGATGGAACTGATCACCGGCAATGTCATCGAACCCTGGCTCTACGGTTCGCGAACGGGACTGTCGCCGCTGGCGATCATCGTCGCGGCGATTTTCTGGACGTGGCTCTGGGGGCCGCTCGGGCTGATCCTGTCGACGCCGCTCACTGTCTGCCTGGTGGTGCTGGGCAGGCACGTGCCGCAGTTTGAATTCCTGGACGTGCTGTTCGGCAACGAGCCCGTGCTCGAACCCCATGCGCGCCTGTACCAGCGGCTGCTGGCCGGCGATCCGGAAGAAGCCACCGATCATGCCGAGGAGATGCTGGAGGAGAAATATCTGGTCGAATTCTATGACAAGGTTGCCATTCCGGCGCTTCTGCTGGGCGAACAGGACCGTGTGCGCGGCGTCATGGGCGATTTGCAAAGGCGGCAGGTGGCGGCCAGTGCCCTGATGCTGGTCGCCAATCTCGACGACAGCGCGCAGGAGGAGGCAGGCGAGGAGGAGGGGCCGCCCGTGGCCGCAGAGGCGAGCGACGATGACGATCCCGGCGGGGAGGACGAGACCGAACTGCCCGACGGCACGGATATGTCCGTACTTTGCGCCGGGGGGCGTGGCGAGCTCGACGACGCCGCTGCCGCGATGCTGGCGCAGGTGCTGGAGGTCCAGGGCGCGACGGTGTCGAAAGCCAGCTTTGCCGATATGGAACCCGCCGGCATTCGCCGCCTTGAGCTCGAAACCGTCGACACCGTCGTGGTCGGATTCCTGAACCGGGATTCCATCAAGCACGCCCGCTTTCTGGTCCGCCGGCTGAAGCGTGCGAAGGCCGCACTTCGGGTGGGAATCGTGTTCTGGTCGGAGGCCGACAGCGAGGACAAGGAGACGGCGGGCAAACTGGCGCGTGACATGAACGCGGATTTCGTGGCGCATGGCATGGTCGACGCCGTGCTGGGCGCGCTGTCAAACGAGCCGCCGGTCGCGCTCAAGCTTGTCGCCAAACGGCGCATGCGGCGACAGCGGGCCGCGTCCAAGAAGGTTACCGCGGCAGCGGCGGGTTGACCGAAATCGGCTGAAGGCCCATGGAACAAGGCGACCCTCCGCGCGGCCTTACGGATTAGTTACCCGTCGGCGGTGAGAAATGCTCGAAATTCGCCCAGCCCAGGAAGCCGACCGGTCGGCGATCGTGCAACTGTGGCATCAGGGCTGGCATGATGCCCATGCGCATCTGGTTCCAGCCGAAATCCTGGCGTACCGAACGCCGGCGCATTTTGCGCTGTGGCTGGAGCAATCCACCGATGCCTTCCATGTGGCGGCTGCCGATGGATTGCTTGGCTTCGTCTCGATAAACGGGCGGAGCTGGTCAAACTCTATGTAAGCCCGCAAGCACGGGGAAGCGGAACCGCCCGCGATCTGCTGTCTTATGCCGAGCATCTCTTGTGCGAACAGGGCGTGGCGGAGGCCGAGCTTTTCTGCACGGCGGGAAATGTCCGCGCGCAGAGATTTTATGCCCGCGAAGGGTGGCGCTTGAGCCGCAGCTTCGAAGACGCACTTTGGCTGCCGGATGATGTCGCCGGCAGGTTCACCGTGGAAACCCACTGCTATCGGAAGCATCTGGGCTTTCGTTAGCATCACTATTCGGAACGACCTTGGCGAGATTATCGCGGACGCTGAAGCAGGCGCCCCCTACCGGTCGACCATCGCCATGCCCCGCTCGGTGTAGCGCGGGCCGGAGATTTTTCCCGGCGCGAGCGCTTCGTCGAGCGCGGCCATCTCGGCGGCATCGAGTTTGATCGCGGCGCCGGCGACGTTCTCTTCCAGGTATTTTCTGCGCTTGGTGCCGGGGATCGGCACGATGTCGATGCCAAAGCCGTCGCCCTTCGCCAGCAGCCAGGCCAGCGCGACCTGGCCGGGCTTGACGCCGCGGGCAGCGGCGATGTCGCTCACCTTGGCGGCCGCCTCGACATTGGCGTCGTAGTTTTCGCCCTGGTAGCGCGGGTCGTTGCGGCGATAATCGCCGTCGGGATAGTCTTCCGCACGCTTGACCTGGCCGGTGAGAAACCCTCGGCCGAGCGGCGAGAACGGCACCAGGCCGATGCCGAGTTCGCCAAGCAGCGGGATGATCTCCGGCTCCAGATTGCGCTCCCACAGCGAATACTCGCTCTGCAACGCCGACACCGCATGCACGG
>NZ_RZPW01000764.1:0-2870 GCF_003998455.1 Mesorhizobium sp. M7A.F.Ca.CA.001.08.2.1
CCCTTCACTCTTAGCCTTTCCCCGTGGGGGAGGCTGCCGGCAGGCAGACGAGGGGCAGCGCCAGGCCATACGATTTTGTTGTAGAATACGAGGACTTACAAAATGACCGAGACGGTCAAACTCATTACCCCCGTCGATGGCTCGATCTATGCCGAGCGGCCGATTGCTACAGACCAGGCGATCAACGCCGCAGTGGAACGCGCCAAGGCGGCGCAAGAGAAGTGGGCTGAGAAACCTATCGTCGAGCGCGGCAAGTACATGTTGGCTATGCTGGAAGCGCTGGTCGCGATGACCGACGAGATCGTGCCGGAGATCGCCTGGCAGATGGGGCGCCCCGTGCGCTATGGCGGCGAATTCGGCGGCGTCAAGGAACGCACCAACTACATGGTCGAGATCGCCGAGCAGGCGCTCAAATCGGTGCCGGCCTCCAACCCCAAGGACGGTTTCCGCCGCTATGTGAAGAAAGACCCGCTCGGCGTCGTCATGGTGATCGCGCCGTGGAATTATCCCTATCTGACCGCCGTCAACACCATCGTGCCGGCGCTGATGGCCGGCAACACCGTGATCCTGAAGCATGCGGCGCAGACGCTGCTGGTCGGCGAGCGCTTTCAGCAGGCTTTCGACAAGATCGGCCTGCCCAAGGGCGTGTTCCAGAATGTCGTGCTGAACCACGCCCAGACCGAAAGGCTGCTCGGCTCGGGCAAGATCGACCACGTCAATTTCACCGGTTCGGTCGGCGGCGGCCGCGCCATCGAAAAGGCGGCGGCGGGCACCTTCATGACGCTCGGCCTCGAGCTTGGCGGCAAGGATCCGGCCTATGTGCTGCCCGACGCCAAAATGGACCATGCGGTCGCCAATCTGGTCGACGGCGCCTTCTACAATTCCGGCCAGTGCTGCTGCGGCATCGAACGCGTTTATGTGCACGAGAAGGTCTATGACGAATTCGTCGAAGGCTTCATCGCCGAGACCAAGAACTATGTCGTCGGCAATCCGCTCGACCAGGCGACGACGATGGGACCGATGGCGCAGGCGCGCTTTGCTGACCTGATCCGTGAACAGAAGGCGGAAGCGCTGCGCAAGGGTGCCAAGGCGCACATCAACATGAAGGTGGCTAACGACAAGGCTGGTTCGCCTTATCTGGCACCTGAGGTGCTGACAGAAGTCGATCATCAGATGAGCGTCATGCGCGAGGAAAGCTTTGGCCCGATCGTCGGCATCATGAAGGTGCGCAACGACGAAGAGGCGATCGCGCTGATGAACGACAGTCCCTACGGGCTGACCGCTTCGATCTGGACGCGCGATACCGAGCATGCCGTGGCGATCGGCAACCGCGTCGAGACCGGCACGGTGTTCATGAACCGCTGCGACTACCTCGACCCGGCCTTGGTCTGGACCGGCGTCAAGGACACCGGCAAGGGTGCGGGCTTGTCGGCCATCGGCTACGACAATCTGACCCGGCCGAAATCATTCCATCTGCGCGAAGCCATCTGATTTATTGAAAGACAAAAATGTCCAAGCTGATCTCCAAATGGAACTACCCCACCACCGTCCGCTTCGGCGCCGGCCGCATCAAGGAATTGCCTGAGGTGCTGGCGGCCACCGGCATCAAGCGGCCGTTGTTCGTCACCGACCCTGGACTGGCGAAACTGCCGGTCGTCGCCTCGACGCTGAAGATACTCGACGACGCCAAGGTTCCTTACGGCGTCTTCTCCGAGGTCAGGCCTAACCCGGTCGAGTCCAATCTGACCGCCGGCATCGCCGTGTTCAAGAAGGGCAAACATGACGGCGTCATCGCCTTCGGCGGCGGTTCGGCGCTCGATCTCGGCAAGCTGATCGCCTTCCAGGCCGGGCAGGTCAGGCCGGTATGGGATTTCGAGGATGTCGACGACTGGTGGACGCGCGCCAATTCGGACGCCATCGCGCCGATCATCGCCGTGCCGACCACCGCCGGGACCGGATCGGAAGTTGGCCGCGCCGGCGTTATCACCAATGAGGCGACGCACACCAAGAAGGTCATCTTCCATCCGAAACTTTTGCCAGCAATCGTTATTGCCGATCCGGAGCTGTCGGTCGGCATGCCCGGCTTCATCACCGCCGGCACCGGCATGGATGCGCTCGCCCACTGTCTCGAGGCCTATTGCGCGCCGGGCTATCATCCGATGGCCGACGGCATCGCCGTCGAAGGTGTGAGGCTGGTCTTCGAGAACCTGCCGAAGGCCTATGCCAACGGCAAGGATCTCGTCGCGCGCGCCCACATGATGAGCGCCGCCGCCATGGGCGCCACTGCCTTCCAGAAGGGGCTCGGCGCCATCCATTCGCTGTCGCATCCGGTCGGTGCGCTCTATGACACCCATCACGGCATGACCAATGCGGTGTTCATGCCCTATGTGCTCGCCTTCAACCGTGACTCCATCGAGGAGCGTATCGGCCGGCTCGCCGCCTATTGCGGCGTCAAGGGCGGCTTCGACGGGTTCGCCAAGGCGATTATCAAGCTGCGCAAGGAATTGAAGGTGCCGCATGCGCTGCCGGGCCTTATCAAGGGGCTCGACATGGACAAGAAACGCAAGGCGCTGATCGCCGACATGGCGGTGGTCGATCCGACCGCCGGCGGTAACCCGGTCAAGCTGACCAAGAAGGCGGCGCTGACCTTGCTCGAAAACGCCATTGCCGGCACGGTCTGAGGCGTTTTCCGCGCCGCAAAGTGATCTGAAAAGGGGCTATGAAAACAAGGGGGAGGATGACGGGCAAGGCACAAACTAGTTAGCCGGAAAAAGAATCGCGGAGCGATTGCTACATCAGGTTAAAAAGAGTTTACTTTTTCGCACTGCGAGCAGCCGCTTTCACAAAGCTTTCATCTGGCTGTCACATGA
>NZ_RZPW01000765.1:0-2868 GCF_003998455.1 Mesorhizobium sp. M7A.F.Ca.CA.001.08.2.1
CGCACGCTCGACCTGGAGGCGCTGCGCGAGCGGTGCGGCGCTGATGCGCCAGCGATGGCCGCTGATCTCGCGCCTAAGATGCGCTGCTCGAATTGCGAACAGCGAAGCGTCGGTTTCAGCTACACGCTCGACCCGACGAAGCATTCCGGCATGGGCGTTTCGAATCCTTACGCCATGGCTAAGGACGGGCGCTGACCAAGCCACCTGCTTCCAGTGCCCTAAGCACAGGCGTATGCTTCTGCTCGTTTATTAGCTGTGGCTAAAGTGAAGTTGCGCCTGCAACAGGGGCTGTGCTAAGTGGGGAATGGACGAAATCCCGGTTCTGGTCGTTGAAGACGAGCCACTAATCCTGCTGGACCTTGAGACGGCTTTGGAAGAGGCTGGTTTCCGGGTTATCGGGGTGACAACAGCCGAAGCGGCTATAAAGGCGTTTGACGAAGCGCCGGTTAGCAGCTTGATTACGGATATTCGACTTGGTCCTGGTAAAAACGGGTGGCAGTTGGCCAGAGATCTTCGGGGAGTGAACCCCGCCATCCCCGTGATTTACATCAGCGGCGATGGCGCGCCCTATTGGAGTGCTGAAGGCGTTCCGGAAAGCATAATGATCAGCAAGCCGTTTGCGATACCTCAGATCATCACGGCCTTGTCTATCCTGCTAAATCGACAGCATCCGACCCGACCGGGGGACGAGGTGGCTTAGAAGCATTCGGGCATGGGGCAGGCGAATGCTTATGCCAAGGCCAAAGACGGGCGGTAGGCCAATCCGGCTTGTCAGTACCGGCAAACCTGAACGCGTTCCAGCACCCGGTGGTGATGGTGCCAGTGCCTAACCCACTTCACGCGGCAATGGTGACGATGCCGGAAATAGTAGCGATGCGGGTAGCGGGCCACGTAGCCAGGATAGCGGGGGCCGTAGTAGCGGCCGCTATAGTCGTAAAACGGACCTCTGCCGTAGAAGGGGCCACCGCCGTAAAACGGGCCGCCGCCGAACGGGCTGAAGCCGCCGAACGGACCAAAAAAGCCGATGCCAGAACCGAAGTGTGCATCCGCAGGCGCGACCGCGGCTGCGGCGCAGGCGATGGCAATCACGGAAGCAAGGTGATCTCTCGATGATCCTCGATGAGCGTCGTGCGGCACAGACGAAATCTCTTCTGGGACATATGGCATCGTCATTACGCGCCTACGTCCCCACTGAGCCGCATGTAAGAGCGGTTCGCGTGCTCTCTAAGCATAAGATCGTTATGCTTGTAGGTAATCCCGCAACAGGCAAATCGACGATCGCTGCAGTTCTATCGACGATCGCGGCCGACAGCCCAAACCATGTCTGCTACAAAGCCGAAGGACCCAAACAGTTGCTGGACAATTGGAATCCAGAAGAAGGCGGTGGGTTCTATTGGATTGACGACGCATTTGGCCCCAACCAGCTAAGGGAGGACTTCGTCGATCACTGGATTGCGATCATGCCGAAATTGCAGGCCGCTACCGCTGCTGGAAATTCTTTCGTTCTCACATCACGTCGCCATATCTACGAAGCCGCCAAGCCGAAATTGGGTACCCGAAACCATCCTTTTTTTCGTGACAGCACGGCGATAGTCGAAGTCGGTCGCCTCAGTGAGCTTGAGCGTAGGCAAATATTGTACAATCACGTGAAATGCGGAAATCAGTCAAAGCAGTGGAAATTGACGGTAAAGAAATTCCTTGATGTTCTGTCAAAGGAGGCCACATTCACGCCAGAGATAGCGCGCCAATTAGGCGACCGGGCATACACCGCAAATGTAACGGCATCTCTCGATTCTCTGTTGAAATTTGTACGCGAGAACCGGGCCTTTCTGCTTCAGACGGTTGGTGAATTGTCAAAGGTACACAGATCGGCGTTGACGCTAGTGTTCTTGCACCGGGGCAGAATGCCAGTGAGCGGTCCACTTCCAGAAATCCAGGAAATTGTGGTCCGCTTCTACGACGTGTCTCGGGAAACGCTCGCAGACTCTCTTAACGAACTAAGGGAGTCGTTTCTTGTTGAAGTAGCGGATGGCACAAGGCGCGATTGGAATTTCAAACATCCAACCTTGTCCGATGCCCTGGCCGCGATTCTCCGAGACGCTGAGGGAATGCGAGAGTTGTTCATTCGTGGCGTTGGCGTGGAGACCATATTATCGGACGTACTTTGCGACGGCGTCGAGCGCATTCCAGATGCGGTCATCATACCCAGATCTTTGAATGCGCTATTGGTGGACCGCCTTGTCGAGACGCCGGACGACGGCAGCCGAATAAATCGTCTTCTTTTCCATTTTTTGTGGGAGAGAGCGTCGGACGACGTATTCCGCCAAGTCCTGCAAAAAGATCCTGCAATACTCTCGCGAATAGCCCGGGCGAGTCGGGAGATTGCATATGACCCGAAGATAAACGTCTATTCTCGCGCGGCCTCCTTCGGCATTCTTCCGGCAGAACTGCGGATTGAGATGGGTGGACGGATTGAAAGGGATCTCATCCATGAAAGCGATGCTTCCTTCCTCGACCGAGAAGATATCCTGGCGCTGCTCAGCCCACTAGCTCTGGTCAAGCTCAGCAAGCGTATAAAGGCTGAAGTTATTCCGGCCTTGATGACCAAGATCGAAAACACGGGCGACAATCCCGATTCCGAGCTAACTCCGCAGGAAAACTTCGAGGACATCGAAGTCACCCTCAATTACCTTGCGAATTTTTATTCTGACGAAATCGAAGGTTTTCCTGAAATCAACGAGATGACAAAATTGATATCCTCCAATGTTGACGCTCTCGTTCGCAAGAAGGAAGAAGAAGAGAGGGAGCGTGACGAAGATGATTGGAGGTGGAGAGAGATGTCTGATCGTTCACCGAGTACACCAGTAC
>NZ_RZPW01000766.1:0-2845 GCF_003998455.1 Mesorhizobium sp. M7A.F.Ca.CA.001.08.2.1
CCGCCGACGAGCCGCTGGAGACGCTGGGGGAAAGCCTCGCCCTGCCGCCATTCCTCGAACCGAAGCGCGCTTCGATCGAGGCCGGCCTCAAGCCGCTGAAGTAGATCGTTTGCCGGTCAAAGGGCGCCGCATTCCGGTTCGGGATCTCGGCGTCCGTTCTTTCTCAGGCAATGAACGACGTGCTTTGACAGCCGGGCGCGTTGCTGGTCAAAGGCGGCATGACGAAATTCCTCGCCCTTGTCATCGTCGGTTTCATGGTCATTCAACTGATCAAGCCGCTTGGCTGGCCAGGCCTCAAGCGACGCGGTGATTTCTGGAAGCTGGCACTGCTCGCCATGGCCGCGATTTCACTGGCGGCCGTGCTCGGGCATTTGACGTAGGACGGCACTTGTCGTCGCTGCTCAATTGCCAAGCACCGGGCCGACCAGATGCTCGGCCCAGGCCCGGTAGCCTGCTTCCGAGGCGTGAAAGCCGTCCGAGGCAAAGCCGGCTTCCGGATTGGTGATCGGCAGGCGCGACGCCGGCACCGCGCCGCGCTCCAGGCAAAGGCGTTCGCCCATCCGGTTCATGTCGGTGGCGCGGATCTCAAGGATCTTTCCGAGCAGCGGCGGCATGGCTGGCGCCCGCGTGAACTCCAGCACCGGCGACCACACCACGCGCGCTTCCGGCCATTTGGCGCGCAGGCCGTAGAGCAGGCCACCGAACTCCTTCTTGAAGCGCGGCACGGAGTGAAAATTCTTGGTGTCGTTGGTGCCGATGGCCAGCACGATATGCGTCCACGGATCGGCCGACAGATTGGGCAGCACATGGTCGCGGATCTGGCCCGACGTTGCCGAATTGAAGCCGGCCGCCCGCCAGCGCACGGCGCGGCCGGTGCTTTGTGAAATCAGCACGGCGAGTTGCGCGGCAAGCCCGTCTTCCGAATTGCCGATGCCGACCGAAGCGGCGGAGGAATCGCCCAGCACCAGAAGCGAGATTGCCGGTGCTGCGCCTGATATTTCGTGCATGACCGGCCCTTGCGCCGGCAGCATGCGCGTGGTGCGGCGTCGCACGCCGAGGCCTTGCCAGATATAGACCGGGAAGGCGAGCCAGGAGAGTAGGGCCGGGAAGCGCATGGCAGTACCGTTAAACGATCAGCGGCAGCCTTAGCGCATGTTTTGGCCGACGGGAACGATCTTCAATCGCAGCAACTCGCCTGCCCCGCCTGCTTGCCCTGATATTCATCGTGCAGCCGCACCCAATCCATCAGGCCGTGATAGGGGCCGTTCTCGTTGCGGCCCTTCGGCGTCATGTCGAGATAGTCGTAGGCGCCGATCTGCGCCTCGCCGCCGCGGGCGCGCGACATGAAGGTGAGGAAGATGTCGCCGGTCTCGTCCCTGTAGAAGACGCTGGTGCCGGGAAGCTCCTTCGATGTCCGTGGACGGGTCTCGAAATTGTAGGTGGTGCAGCCGGCGGCGATCTGCTTGTCGGTGAAGGAGACCTGCATGTCGAAGTTGAAATCCGAGGCATAGGACGACACCCAGTCGAACTTCCAGCCCATGCGCTGCTTGTAAGGCAGAAGTTCCGCCAGTGGAGCGCGCGAAACCACGACCAGCGACACGTCGTGATGCCGCAGATGCTGATTGGCGCCGTCGATATGGTCGGCAAGGAATGAGCAGCCCTCGCAATGATGGGTGCAGCCCGGCCCGAACATGAAGTGATAGACGATCAGCTGGCTGTTAGTGCCAAACAGGTCGGTCAGTCTGTTTGGCCCTTGTTCGGTCTCGAAGACATAGTCTTTCCTGATCTTCAGCCAGGGCAGTTCACGCCGTTCCGCGGCGATCCGCTCGCGAAACCGCGTCAGTTCCTTCTCGCGCGCCAGATGTGCCTTGTGCGCCTGAAACCAGTCTTCGCGCGAAACGATCTTGTTGCGATGCATGAACCTCTCCCTGAATGTCATCCCAAGGACGTTGGGGATGGGCGCAACCCGACATCGCCGGAGAGGAAATAAGGACGGAGAGGCTCCGCCCCAAGCCCTGCAAGTCACAAACAAAAAACCCGGGCGCATCGGCCCGGGTTCGAAGGAGGAAGAAAGGACTGTGATCAGGCGGCCTGTTCCAGGCTCGCCTTCCATTTTCCGAGCGCTGCCAGATGGTTCATGTGGGCGCGATGGGTGAAGGCGGCCTGGCCGGCGGCAACGTTCGAGGCTTTGCCGCTCCAGGCTTTCTGTGGCGCGGCCTGCAGCGCGCGACCATAGGAGAAGGTCAGCTTCCACGGGTGCGGCCCGATGGCGTTGATGGCGTTGAGATTGGCGGTCGCCTCTTCGTCTTCCTGGCCGCCGGAAAGGAAGGCGATGCCCGGCACCGCTGCCGGCACTGTCTCGCGGAACAGCTTTATGGTCTTTTCGGCGACTTCTTCGGGGCTGCTCACCTTGCCCGATTTCCTGCCGGCCAGCACCATGTTGGGCTTCAGGATGGTGCCTTCCAGCACGACGCGCGCCGCATGGAGCTCGTCATAGAGCTTGATCAGCGTTGCCTTCGAAATGTCGTAACAAGTGTCGATGTCGTGGGCGCCGTCCATCAGCACCTCCGGTTCGACGATCGGCACGATGCCGGCTTCCTGGCAGAGGGCGGCATAGCGGGCGAGCGCATGAGCGTTGGAGCCGATCGAGGTCGCCGAAGGGACACCCTTGGCGATATCGATGTCGATCACCGCGCGCCATTTGGCGAAGCGGGCGCCGAGCTTGTAGTAGTCGGCAAGCCGTTCGCGCAGGCCATCGAGGCCTTCGGTGACGGTGTCGCCGGGAAACCTGGCCAGCGGCTTGGCGCCGGCATCGACCTTGATGCCGGGGATGGCGCCGGCGGCC
>NZ_RZPW01000767.1:0-2840 GCF_003998455.1 Mesorhizobium sp. M7A.F.Ca.CA.001.08.2.1
GCGCGGATCGAGCACGATCAGCTTGGCGCCCTGGCGCAGCCGCTTCTTGAGCCGCGAGGCGAACACCGGGTGAGCGGAAGCCGGATTGGCGCCGATGATGACGGCGACGTCGGTGAAGTCGACGGAATCGAAATCCTGCGTGCCGGCAGACGTGCCATATGTCTGGCCGAGCCCGTAGCCCGTCGGCGAATGGCAGACGCGTGCGCAGGTGTCGACATTGTTGTTGCGGAAACCCTGCCGCACCATCTTCTGGACGAGGTAGGTTTCCTCATTGGTGCAGCGCGACGAGGTGATGCCGCCGATCGCGGTGCGTCCGTACTGGTATTGGATGCGGCGGAATTCCTTGGCGGTATGGGCGATCGCCTCTTCCCAGCTTACTTCGCGCCACGGATCGGTGACCTTTTCGCGGATCATCGGCGACAGGATGCGGTCCTTGTGGGTGGCGTAGCCATAGGCGAAACGGCCCTTCACGCAGGAATGGCCGTGGTTCGCCTTGCCCTCCTTGTAGGGCATCATGCGAACGACTTCGTCACCCTTCACCTCGGCCTTGAACGAGCAGCCGACGCCGCAATAGGCGCAGGTGGTGACGGCCGAGCGCTCCGGCAGGCCCTTGGCAAGCACCGTCTTCTCACGCAGCGCATCGGTCGGGCAGGCCTGGACGCAAGCGCCGCAGGACACGCATTCCGAATCGATGAACGCCTCGTGCATTCCGGCCGAAACCCGGGATTCGAAGCCGCGTCCCTCGATGGTCAGCGCAAACGTGCCCTGCACTTCTTCGCACGCCCGCACGCAGCGCGAGCAGACGATGCATTGCGAGGCATCATAGGTGAAATAGGGGTTGGATTCGTCGCGGGCGATGTAATCGACTGCCAGCGAGCCATGGCCGGGCGCCACGCCACCTTCCGGCTTGACGTGGTTGCGGCCCTCGATGCCGTAGCGGTTCTCGGTCAGGCCGATCGACTTCGCCACCGCGTCGAACTCGCTGGCGCCGGTTCCGGCCTGTTCGTTCCAGCCGGTCGGATGGTCGGAGACATAGAGCTCCATGACGCCACGGCGAATGGCATCGAGCCGCTCGGTCTGCGTGCGCACGATCATGCCTTCGCCGACAGGCGTCGTGCAGGATGCCGGCGTGCCGCCGCGTCCTTCGATCTCCACAAGGCAGACACGGCACGAACCGAAGGAGTCCAGCATGTCGGTGGCGCAGAGCTTCGGGATTTCGACCCCGCCCTCCATCGCGGCACGCATGATCGAGGTGCCTTCCGGCACGGTGATGCTGCGCCCGTCGACGTTCAGCGTGACCTGCTTCTGCGCCTTCGATTGCGGGGTTCCGTAGTCGATCTCTTCGACGAGGGATGGGAAGTCGGCCTTGATGTTCATCTGCCAGCTCCTATTCGGCAGCCACGCGCACGGGCGCGGGCTTGAAGTCGTCAGGGAAATGGGTGATCGAGCTCATCACAGGGTAGGGCGTGAAGCCGCCCAGCGCGCAGAGCGAGCCGAATTTCATCGTGTTGCAGAGGTCGGTGACCAGAGCGAGGTTCTTCTCCGGCTCGATGCCCGCGGCGAGTTTGTCGATGGTCTCGACACCGCGCGTCGAGCCGATGCGGCAGGGCGTGCACTTGCCGCAGCTTTCGATGGCGCAGAATTCCATGGCGAAGCGCGCCTGTTTCAGCATGTCGGCGGTGTCGTCGAACACCACGATACCGGCATGGCCGATCAGCCCGTCCTTGGCCGCGAAGGCTTCATAGTCGAATGGCGTGTCGAACAGCGCGCGCGGGAAATAGGCGCCGAGCGGTCCGCCGACCTGCACTGCCTTGACCGGCCGGCCGGTGGCCGTGCCGCCGCCGATCTCGTCGACGATCTCGCCAAGCGTCATGCCGAAAGCGGCTTCGAACAGCCCTGCAAATTTGACATTGCCGGCGATCTGGACCGGGATCGTGCCGCGCGAGCGGCCCATGCCGAAATCCTTGTAGAAGGCCGCACCCTTGTCCATGATGACGGGCACAGAGGCTAGGCTGATGACGTTGTTGATCACCGTCGGCTTGCCGAACAGCCCCTTATGCGCAGGCAGAGGCGGCTTTGCCCGCACCATGCCGCGCTTGCCCTCGAGCGAATCGAGCAGCGCCGTCTCTTCGCCGCAGACATAGGCGCCGGCGCCGACCCGGATCTCCATGTCGAACGCGTGAGGGGAACCCAGCACGCTGGCGCCAAGAACGCCGGCCTTGCGGGCGATCTCGACGGCCTTGTTCATCGCCGCCACCGCATGCGGATATTCCGAGCGGACATAGACGAAGCCCTTGGTCGCGCCCGTGGCTATACCGGCGATCGTCATGCCTTCGATCAGCACGAAGGGATCGCCCTCCATGATCATGCGGTCGGCGAAGGTGCCGGAGTCGCCTTCATCGGCGTTGCAGACGATGTATTTGCGGTCGCCTGCTGTATCGAGCACCGTCTTCCATTTGATGCCGGTCGGGAAGCCGGCGCCGCCGCGCCCGCGCAGGCCGGATTCGGTCACCTCTGCGACGATGGCGGCAGGCGTCAGCGCCAGCGCGTTCATCAGTCCATTCAACCCGCCATGTTTTTTGTAGGATTCGAGCGACAGCGGATCCGTGACGCCGCAGCGCGCGAAGGTCAGCCGTGTCTGCTTGGCCAGGAACGGGATCTTGTCCGGCGCGCCCAGCCAGCGTTTATGATGGCCGCCGGTAAGGAAGCCGCTGTCGAACAGGCTTTTGACGTCGGACGGTTTGACCGGCCCGTAGGCGATGCGGCCGTTGGCTGTAGCGACTTCGACCATCGGTTCGAGGAAATAGGCGCCGCGCGAACCATTGCGCACGATCTTGGCT
>NZ_RZPW01000768.1:0-2839 GCF_003998455.1 Mesorhizobium sp. M7A.F.Ca.CA.001.08.2.1
ACCCGCAACTGCCACTCGACCAGGTCGGTGCCGGTGACCATTTCGGTGACCGGGTGCTCGACCTGCAGACGGGTGTTCATCTCCATGAACCAGAAGCGGTCAGCCTTCAGGCCCTGCGAGGCATCGACGATGAACTCGATGGTACCGGCGCCTGAATAATTGATCGCCTTGGCGGCCTTCACTGCCGCCTCCGTCATCGCCTTGCGCAAAGCGGGCGTCATGCCGGGCGCCGGCGATTCCTCGATCACCTTCTGGTGGCGGCGCTGCGCTGAGCAGTCGCGCTCGTAGAGATGCACGACATTGCCCAAATTGTCGCCGAAGACCTGCACTTCGATATGGCGCGGCTTGTCGACATATTTTTCGACCAGCACACGGTCGTCGCCGAACGCGGCTTTCGCCTCGCGCCGTGCGCTGGACAGCGCCTCGGAAAACTCATCGGGATGCTCGACCCGGCGCATGCCCTTGCCGCCGCCGCCAGCGCGCGCCTTGATCAGCACTGGATAGCCGATCTCGCGCGCCTTGGAGGCAAGCAGCACGATCTCCTGCGCCTCGCCATGATAGCCCGGCACGACCGGCACGCCGGCCTTTTCCATCAGCCGCTTGGCGGCGTCCTTCAGCCCCATGGCACGGATAGAGGCCGCGGATGGGCCGACGAAAATAAGCCCCGCCGCTGTCACCTGGTCGACGAAATCGGGAGTTTCCGACAGGAAGCCGTAGCCGGGATGAATGGCTTGCGCACCCGTTGCCAGGGCCGCCGCGATGATCTTGTCGCCGCGCAGATAGCTTTCGCCGACGGGCGAGGCGCCGATATGCACCGCCTCGTCGGCCATCTCGACATGCAGGGATTTTGCGTCGGCATCCGAATAGATGGCGACGGTACGCACGCCCAGCTTCCGAGCCGTACGGATGACACGGCAAGCGATCTCGCCGCGGTTGGCGATCAGGATCTTGGCGAACATGGAGCCTCCGCATGTAAGGTTCGAAGTCCATGGGAAGCATGGCGCTTGAACACCCCCCTCTGTCCGGCAGGACAGAGGGGGGTGCTGTCCCGCGAGCCTTTTAAGCCCTCGGAGTAAACCTCTCCCTTACCAGGGAAGTGCTCTACCTTGCGGTCGGCTGTACCTACTTCGAGGCCGCGATCTCGCAACTGCCGCCGGTCGTGACTTTGTAGTGGCCGCGGGTGGACTGACAGGATTTCATCGCCAACTCTTCGGCCGTCTTTTGAGATGGTGCGTTGAGGTGGCCGCCGCAAACTATGTACGACGACATTATCCGTGCGTAGGGAGTGGTTGCGTACGCTGAATGGCCACCGGCCGCGACATAGGCCTTGTAGGCCTTGGTGCAGGGATCCTTGGGATTTCGCGGCAGGTACGGCGGGAAACGCTTGTCTCCCCCGCTTCCCGCCAGTGAGCCGGCCATGCCCGCTCCGGATGCTGCGAACACCAGCAATACAGCCAATATCGCCATGGCTGTTCGCTTGGAATTCGTGGATTTCATTTTGTCTTCCCCAAGGAGAAAAACCGGGCGCTTTCCGGTCTATTTGGACGCGGCGATGCTGCAGGCGCCGGCGACGGTAACCTTGTATTTGCTTTTGCTGGCCTGACAGGATTTCAGTGCCAGTTCCGCCGCCGCCTTTTGTGACGATGCATTCAGCTTCACGCCGCAAACGAAGTACTCGGTCGCCGGAACGATTGGCGTCGCCGCGAAAGCCGAATGGCCTGCGGCTGCGAGATACGCTGCATAGGCCTTCCCGCAGCCCCCGGTGGTTCCTATAGGAATGGTCACCGGGTAGCGCACGTCGCCCTTGCTGCCTGCCAGCGATCCGGCCATGGCAGCGGTGGAGGCCGCCACCATCAGCAAGCCTGCCACTATGGGGGTGGCTGCTCGTTTGCAGGTCCCGGATTTCATTCTGCTTCCCCCATTCGCAAAAAAGTCTCGGCCGGTTGCTTATTTCGATGACGAGATTGCGCAGCCGCCACTCGCGGTCTTGAGCTTCCACCGTGTCAAGCCGGCCTGGCAATTGCGCAGCGCCGTCTCTTCCGCCGCCTTCTGGGACGGCGCGTTGAGCTTCGTCCCGCAGATGATGTAGAGGTCGACAACGCGCGAATAAAAGGTTGTGGCGTAGGCCGAATGGCCGCTCGCCGCGACGTAACCCTTGTAGGCAACGTTGCATTCGCCTGAACCCAAGGTCGGCGGAAAACGCACGTCTCCCTTGCGTCCTGCGAGCGATTCCGCCGAGCTGATGCCGGTCGCCGTTAATATTAGAAATGCGGAAAGTATCGAAGCAGCCGTCCCCTGGCAATATTTCAGTTTCATTTCCAGCCCGTCCCCATGGCCCCATGCTGGATAAACAGTAGCGAATATTTTGCCCCCCCGCCAGTTCACTGTTTGAGATTCGAAGCCGCCTATACTGGCGAATCGCTTGGTCCATACAGTTCAGCCTTTTCACACGGCAGCAACGGCCTGCCGGTATAGTTCCGCCGTTTGGCTGTCGAAGTTGACCGTCCATTCTCACATCCGAAACACGCCAAAGCGCGTGTCCTCGATTTCGGCGTTGAGCGCGGCCGACAGGCTGAGCGCCAGCACGTCGCGCGTCTTTGCAGGATCGATGATACCGTCGTCCCAGAGGCGTGCGGACGAATAGAGCGGATGGCCCTCATGCTCGTATTTCATCAGGACAGGCTTCTTGAATTTCGCCTCTTCCTCGGCGCTCCATTCTCCGCCCTTGCGCTCGATGCCTTCGCGTTTGACCATGGCAAGCACCGTTGCCGCCTGTTCGCCGCCCATCACCGAGATGCGGGCGTTCGGCCACATCCACAGGAAGCGCGGTGAATAGGCG
>NZ_RZPW01000769.1:0-2838 GCF_003998455.1 Mesorhizobium sp. M7A.F.Ca.CA.001.08.2.1
GATCAAGGCAGGCATCGTCGATCCGGCGAAAGTGGTGCGCACCGCACTCCAGGATGCCGGCTCGATCGCAGCCCTTCTGATCACCGCCGAAGCGATGATCACCGACGTTCCGGCCAAGGATGCAGCACCTGCGGGTGGCGGCGGTGGCGGCATGGGCGGAATGGGATACTGAGGACCTGGCGCCAGGAGAAAGCCATGCGTGAACCGACACTGCTTCCGGTATTCCGCACGCTTGGGGCAAGCCGCCGGTCGCCGTTGCGGCGACGCCGGCCAGATCCAGCAGCATGAAGAACGTGGTTGCCAGCATTCGGGAGGGGCTCGCTTCACAGGGCGAGCCTGGTTTCGAAGCTGGGCGTGGCCCTGTGGACAGTCGTTGTGCTGGCGGCAGTGTTTTTCATTGTGCACGCCTGAACCGGTCGGTGGCGGGCGAGAACCAAGAGGACTCGGAATATGGCAACCGCTACGCGCTTCGGATGGACCATCCGGACAGCTGGACCATTTTCGACGTCTTCACCGGCCAGCCCGCCGAGTCCGGCCACAAGGTCATGGTCGGAGTTAATGCTGGTGAAGCGGACGAGATGGTCAGACGGTTGAACGATCAGGACGCCAAGCGGCGGGACGAGGCCGACCCGACTGACCTGTGCTGACAAACCGGCAAGCTGCTGGAATGATTCGCTAACCAGCTGTGGGTGTGTACAGTCGCATTGTCGCCGGCCGGGACATCGGTACCGGCGCTTGAGAGCGACCATCGCTTTCCCGCCCCTCGATGGGAGCCGCATTATGGACAACGGTCATTCGGCCGATGCTATTTCAACTTTTGACTGCAATATTCTGCGCGACGCGTTTACAACTCGGTCATTGAAAAGCAGATCCCCGAGGATCAGTTGCAGGCCTACGCTGTGCTTTTGATCCGCGACTCGGCAACTCCGATTTTGGTTCAGCACTGCTGGCCTGGATCGTAAAGAAATTAACTTTGTCGCCGTGCCTAACTTGCCGGAGCGGACATCTGCTCGGCGCTCGCTTTCATTTTTGCCTGAAAGGATAATGAGCATGAGATACATGAAAACTCCGGACGCTCCGGTCGTAACGATGGAGCCAATCGTCGAGGCCGCAAAAGTCCTATCGAAGCGGCTGACGATCAGAAGCGACGAAGCCGCAAGACGAAAGATCGCCGACACCGACGGCACGATGCGGCGGGCGCGCCAACTTGCGGAAAGCAATCGCCTGATTTGATGAATTGACGCCAACGTCCTGCCGCGGTTGACGCTTATTACGTCATGCGCGTCGGCACGTTACATCTATAACCATATTTCGCTCCAGGAGATATTGACCTCGCCAAGGCCGTCGGCGACTCGCATCGCGACATCATGCGGTGCTGCTGGCCAATCCATTCGCAGTCTGCTGGAGGTGGCCCCGGCGATGCATATCTTGAGCCTAAGACGCCCATTTCAATGCAAAATATGCGTCTTCTATCGGGCGACCGTGCAACCCCGTTTGAGGGCGGAGATTGGGGCGCGAAGCCGCCGTCCCACTCAGCAACACAAACGGCAATCCCAACGCCAGCATCGCTAACAACCAGTCTGCTTTCGGCAGGAGGTTAAGTCGGACGGAATGACCGAGATGAAGGCGCATTGCTGCCGCTAGCTAGGATCCGCTACGAGGATGGGGAAGCACAAGCAGTGCGTTGGAAAGGCGTCAGGCTGTTCTTTCTATGCCTAGGAATGTGCGTATATTGTGCGTAAGAGAGAGGTCGGAGATTTGTAATGACCCACGCACAGCTGGCCCAATCGAAAGTGGTCTCAGGTTTTGTCGACAGCCTGCAGGAGCCGCGCACGCCTTATATCTCGCCGAAGCGCCTGTCGCAGGCGCTTGGCGTGAAGGTGGCCAACCTGGCGCAGTTGACCGGCGTCCACCGCAACACGCTGCGCAATCCCTCGTCGGAGCGCCTGCAGGGTCGGATGCGCGAGATGGTGAAGGTGATTTCGGCCGCAACGGAACTCACCGGCGACGTCAAGAAGGCGATCTTTTGGTACCGCAATAAACCGATTGCCGACTATGGCCATCGCACGGCTGCCGAACTCGTCGCGGACGGCCAGGTCGAGGCAGTCCTGGCCTTCATCCGGGATTTCGAAAATGGGGCGCGTGGGTGAGGATCACCCGAGTCGGTCCAGACGAATCGCTATCTGACACCCAAATGGGCTTTCCTGCCCATCAGCGGTGCAGGCGCGGCGATCGACGGCGGTCGTTTCAACCGGCCATGCGTCGAAGCACTCTATCTGTCTCGTTCGACCCAGACGGCTCTTGACGAATACAAGCAGGGCGCCAGCATCGTCCCGCCGGCAACGCTTGCCGCCTACAAGATCACGCTCGCCTGAGGTGGCGGACCTTTCGCAGGGATTCGACCCGGAGATCTGGGACAGCGCTTGGCAGGAATGGGATTGTGCCTGGCGCCAGATCGCTCGCATCGACAAAAGCGTCACGCCGGTGGCACCAACCTGGTGGTCTTTCCGGCCAGTCTTGTCGAAGGCGATAAGATCACCGTCCATGATCCCGATCACCGGCTGCCGCACGACCAGTCGTCCTGGCCGTAGGAATCGACTGTCTCTGGGATCACAACGCGACGACGCCCCCCGTCACGGCGCTTGGTCCCCAACGAGACCGTCCTCGCCGTCGCCCTCCCCGCTAGCCAGCCCAACCGGTATATCGCCGGCCAGCAACTTCTCCTTCGACAGGAGGCCTGAGTGAACCCCGTCCCCACCCGACCGCGGTAAACCAGCTTCCCCTTCTCATAGGTGCCGAGGATCAGCGAGGCCATGCTTCGGCCGGTGTCGTTTGGGC
>NZ_RZPW01000076.1:0-13373 GCF_003998455.1 Mesorhizobium sp. M7A.F.Ca.CA.001.08.2.1
GCGCATGTTCGTCCTGATGAACTCTGCCGGGTCAGGACGGCAAGGTGCATCTACGGCATCCGCGCCGACGGCTGCAATCATTCGCGCAGCGCTCGCCGCAGGATCTTGCCGACCGGCGTCTTCGGCAGTTCGGTGCGGAATTCGATGTATCTGGGCCGCTTGTAGCCGGTCAGGTTCTCGCGGCAAAAGGCGGTCAGTGCCTCGGCGGTCAGCGCCGGATCCTTCCTGACCACGAACAGTTTCGGCACCTCGCCCGAATGCTCGTCCGGCACGCCGATCGCCGCCACTTCGAGCACACCCGGATGCATCGCCACGACTTCCTCGAGCTCGTTGGGATAGACGTTGAAGCCCGAGACCAGGATCATGTCCTTCTTGCGGTCGACGATCTTGGTGTAGCCGCGCTCGTCCATGAAGCCCATGTCGCCGGATTTGAAGTAGCCGTCCTTGGTCATCACCTTGGCGGTCTCATCCGGCCGGTTCCAGTAGCCCGCCATCACTTGCGGCCCCCGGATGCAGACTTCGCCGACCTCGCCGAGCGGCAAATTGTTGCCGTCTTCGTCGCGGATGGCGATCTCCGTCGAGGGCAGCGGCAAGCCGATGGTGCCGGTGAAGTCGCCGGCGGTGAACTTGTTGGCGGTGGCCACCGGCGAGGTTTCCGAGAGGCCGTAGCCTTCGGTGACCGAACATCCGGTCAGCGCCTTCCAGCGTTCGGCGACGCCCTTCTGCACCGCCATGCCGCCGCCCAGCGTCAGCACCAGCGGCTTGAAGTCGAGCTTGCGGAAATCCTCATTGTTGAGCAGCGCGTTGAACAGCGTGTTGAGGCCGGGAAAGATGTGCACCGGATATTTCTGCAATTCCTTGACGAAGCCTGGGATGTCGCGCGGATTGGGAATGAGCACATTGCGGGCGCCCTGCTGCATGCCCATCAGCGCGTTCACCGTCAGCGCGAAGATATGATAGAGCGGCAGCGCGCAGATAAAGTTGGGGTGCGCGGGTTTCGGCTTGATCGTGTAGGCGTCCTCCATCCACTGCGCGTTCTGCGCGACGTTGGCGAGCACGTTGCTGTGCAGCAGCGTGGCGCCCTTCGAGACGCCCGTGGTGCCGCCCGTATATTGCAGGAAGGCGACATCGTCGGCTTCCACCTTGGCCGGCCTGAAGCCCAAACCGGCGCCGGCCTTCATGGCGGCATTGAACTTGACATGGCCGGGCAGCGACCATGCCGGCACCATTTTCTTAACGCGGCGCACGACGAAATTGACGATTGTGCCCTTCAGCCCGCCGAGCATGTCGCCCATCGCGGCCACCACCACATGCTTGACTGCGGTCCTGGCGATCACCGCCTGCAAGGTGTTGGCGAAGTTCTCCAGGATGACGATGGCTTGCGCCCCGGAATCCTTCAGCTGGTGTTCGAGCTCGCGTGGCGTGTAGAGCGGATTGATGTTCACCACGACATAACCCGCTCGCAAGATCGCCATCATCGCCACCGGATATTGCAGCACGTTCGGCATCATCAGCGCGACGCGCGCGCCTTTCTGCAGGCCCTTCGATTGCAGGTAGGCGCCGAAGGCCGCCGACAGCCGCTCGACATCGGTGTAGCTGATGGACTTGTCCATGCAGGTGAAGGCCGGCTGCGCGGAAAACTGCTTGCAGGCGGCGACGAGGAAATCGCCGATCGAGCTGTAGGGCAGGGCGCCGATCTCCGCCTGCACGTTTTTCGGATAGCTCTTGAGCCACGGCTTTTCCGGCAAGCCGGCGGCCAGCGCCGTCAGCGCTTTCGGCAATCGGTTGGCGGTGGCGTCGGCCGGCTTTGCCGCCGCGGCCTTCGAGGCCGGCCTGGCAGCGGGCTTTGCCGCACCCGCTTTACGCCCCGGCGCCGTCTTTCCGGCCGCAGCCTTGGCCGGGGCTTTCACCGCCGGCTTTGTGCTTGCCCTTACAGGTGCCGCGGCCGCCTTCGGCTTGGCGGCTTTGGCAACGGGTGCTTTCGGCTTGGCAGTACCGGCTGCTTTCGACGGCGCCTTGGCTCCCGCTTTCACCGGCGCCGTCGTCCTTGATGCTTTTGCCAACCGTTCCTCCCTGGACAAGTCTTGTTCATCCGTGCCGCACTCGCCCCTGAGTTGGCAAGGGCGCCCTCCGCTGCGGCCGCTACACCCTATGTATTGCCTCCCTTGGTGAGCGTGCAAGTCTTGCCCTTGCGGCAACGCGGCGAAAGATTTGCCGTCGAAAGTCTTTGCCGCCGCCAGCGCTCCAGGCGGTGTCCTGGCGCATCCCACGGCCGCTCGGAAGCGCCGGGAACATTTATATCGTCAGCCTGGCGATCAATAAAAAAATTCGGCTGTTAATAATCTCGTGAACGGAAGAAACGGCTAATTTTTTCTGCAATTTGGCAAAGTTGCGGATTTTTTTCCTGCTTCCCGCGGGGTAAGCAAACGGGGTGTTCCAAAGCCGGAAAAACGGTGCTTATATGCGCGCTTCGCGAGCCTGATAGAGGGGCTTGGAAGAACATCAGGGAGTGCTCAATGAATAAGAAGCTGACTTTTGCAGCCGCGTTGCTGGCTGCAAGCGTCCTGGGCGGCATGGCCAATGCGAAAACTCTGGTCTACTGCGCGGAAGCTTCGCCGGAAGGTTTCGATCCGGCGCCGTATACCGCAGGCCAGACGTTCGACGCGTCCTCGCGCACCGTCTTCAACCGCCTCGTTGAATTCGATCACGGCAAGACGACGACCTCGCCGGGCCTGGCCGAAAGCTGGACGATCTCCGACGATGGGAAGGAATATGTCTTCAAGCTGCGCAAGGGCGTCAAGTTCGCCGCCACCGACTATTTCACCCCGACGCGCGACTTCAACGCCGACGACGTGGTGTTCTCGTTCGAACGTCAGGTCGACAAGAACGGTCCCTGGTTCCAGTACATTCCGGGCATTGCCTACCAGTATTACAATGACCAGTTCGGCGACAACATCACCAAGGTCGAGAAGGTCGATGACCTGACGGTGAAGTTCACCCTCAAGGAGCCGGCGATCACCTTCATTCCGACGCTGGGCATGGATTTTGCCTCCGTCGTCTCCAAGGAATATGCCGACAAGCTGCAGGCCGACAAGACGCCTGAGCTGTTCAACCAGAAGCCGATCGGCACTGGCCCGTTCATCTTCGTCGACTACCAGACCGACGCCGCCATCCGCTACAAGGCCAACCCGGACTATTGGGGCGGCAAGCAGAAGATCGACGATCTGGTCTTCGCCATCACCACCGATCCGGCCGTGCGCGCACAGAAGCTCAAGGCCGGCGAATGCAACATCATGTCGTACCCGGCACCGGCCGACATCGCCGGCCTGCAGGCCGATGCGAGCCTGAAGGTCGAGGAGCAGGAAGGCCTCAATGTCGGCGCGCTGATGTACAACACCCAGCAGAAGCCGTTCGACGACGTGCGCGTGCGCAAGGCGCTCAACATGGCCATCAACAAGAAGGCCATCATCGACGCGGTCTTCCAGGGTGCCGGCCAGGTGGCGGTCAACCCGATCCCGCCGACCATGTGGTCCTACAACAAGGAAGTGAAGGACGATCCGTACGATCCGGATGCAGCCAAGAAGCTGCTTGAAGAGGCCGGCGTCAAGGACCTCAAGATGAACGTCTGGGCCATGCCGGTGTCGCGCCCCTACATGCCGAACGCGCGCCGCACCGCCGAATTGATCCAGGCGGACTTCGCCAAGGTCGGCGTCACCGTCGAGATTGTCAGCTACGATTGGGGTGAATACCTCAAGCGCGCTTCCGCGGTAGATCACGACGGCGCCGTCATCGTCGGCTGGACCGGCGACAATGGCGATCCGGACAACTTCCTCGGCGTGCTCCTGAGCTGCGCTTCCGTCGGTTCGAACAACCGCGCGGAATGGTGCAACAAGGACTTCGATGCGCTCATCAACAAGGCCAAGACCGTTTCGGACCAGGCCGAGCGCACCAAGCTCTATGAACAGGCACAGGTCATCTTCAAGGAACAGGCACCCTGGGCGACGCTCGCTCACTCCAAGGTGTTCATGCCGATGCAGAAGACCGTCACCGGCTTTGCGATGGATCCGCTCGGTATCCACCGCTTCGACGGCGTCGATATCGCCGAATAAGGTTGCGAAACGGGGGCGCCACCATGTGGTGACGCCCCCACTCGCCCGCCATGCTGCGTTATATCCTCGGCAAGCTCGCCCTCATCATCCCGACCTTCATCGGGATAACCATCCTCGCCTTTGGCTTCGTGCGCATCCTGCCCGGTGATCCGGTGCTGGTGCTTGCGGGCGAACGCGGCCTGTCGCCCGAACGCCACACGGCGCTGATGCACCAGTTCGGTTTCGACCTGCCGATCTGGCAACAATATCTGACCTATCTGACGAACATCCTCGGCGGTGATTTCGGCACCTCGTTTTCCACCAAGACACCGGTGCTCAAGGATTTCCTGGTGCGCTTCCCGGCAACGGTCGAGCTCGCCATCTTCGCCATGATCTTTGCCGTCATCCTGGGTGTGGCCGCCGGCATTTTCGCTGCCATCCACCGCGGCTCCTGGTTCGACCAACTGACCATGGGCACGGCGCTGGCCGGCTATTCCATGCCGATCTTCTGGTGGGGTCTGCTGCTGATCATCGTGTTCTCCGGCATGCTGCACTGGACGCCGGTTTCAGGCCGCATCGACCTCCTCTACTTCTTCAAGCCGGTGACCGGCTTCATGACCATCGATTCCCTGATCTCGGGCCAGAAGGGCGCCTTCCGTTCGGCGCTGTCGCACCTGATCTTGCCGACCATCGTGCTCGGCACCATTCCGCTCGCCGTCATCGCGAGGCAGACGCGCTCGGCGATGCTCGAGGTGCTGGGTGAGGACTATGTCCGCACCGCGCGCGCCAAGGGCCTGGCGCCGCGTAGGGTCATCGGCCTGCACGCCTTCCGCAACGCGCTGATCCCGGTCGTCACCACCATCGGCCTGCAGGTCGGCACGCTGCTCACCGGCGCCATCCTGACCGAGAGCATCTTCTCCTGGCCCGGCATCGGCAAATGGATGATCGACGCCATTTCCAAGCGCGACTATTTCACCGTGCAGGGCGGGTTGCTTTTGATCGCGTTGATCGTCATGTCGGTGAACCTCATCGTCGACGTGCTCTACGCCGTCATCAACCCACGCATCCGGGCCAACTGACATGAGCAATGAAGGCCCCGCCACCATCGAAGCCGCGACCGTCGTCAAGCCGCAGGACGCCAGGTTGCAGATGTTCGGCGAGTTCTGGCATTACTTCTCCGTCAACAAGGGCGCGGTGATCGGGCTCTTCGTCTTCGCGCTGCTGATCCTGATCGCCATTTTCGCGCCGCTGCTGGCGCCGCATTCGCCGGACGATCAGTTCCGCGACTTCTTCCTGACGCCGCCGGCCTGGCAGGAGGGCGGCAATGCGCAGTTCCTGCTCGGCACCGACGCCGTCGGCCGCGATATGCTGTCGCGCCTGATCTACGGCTCGCGCTTCTCGCTCGCCATCGGCTTCGTCGTTGTCACGTCAGCGCTGATTTCAGGCGTCATCCTCGGCCTGCTCGCCGGCTACTGCCGCGGCTGGGTCGACACGCTGATCATGCGCATCATGGACATCATCCTGGCCTTCCCGTCGCTGCTCTTGGCCCTGGTGCTGGTCGCGGTGCTTGGCCCCGGCCTCGTCAACGCCATGATCGCCATCGCCTTCGTGCTGCAGCCGCATTTCGCCCGGCTCACCCGCGCCGCCGTGATGGCCGAAAAGACCCGCGAATATGTCGTCTCGGCCAAGGTCGCCGGCGCCAGCCATCTCAGGCTGATGCTGGTCACCATCCTGCCAAACTGCATCGCGCCGTTGATCGTGCAGGCGACGCTGTCCTTCTCCAACGCCATCCTCGAGGCGGCGGCCCTTGGCTTCCTCGGCATGGGCGCGCAGCCGCCGACGCCGGAATGGGGCACCATGCTGGCCGAAGCGCGCGAGTTCATCCTGCGCGCCTGGTGGGTGGTGACCTTCCCCGGCCTCGCCATCCTGATCACCGTCTTTGCCATCAACCTGATCGGCGACGGTCTGCGCGACGCGCTCGACCCCAAGCTGAAGAGGTCGTGAGCATGCCTCTGCTCGAGATCAAGAACCTCACCGTTTCCTTCGACACCGCGGCCGGACCGTTCATGGCCGTGCAAGGTATCGACCTGTCGATCGAGCCGCGCGAAGTGCTGGCGATCGTCGGCGAGTCCGGCTCCGGCAAGTCGGTGTCGATGCTGGCGGTGATGGGGCTGTTGCCCAACACGGCAACGGTCAAGGCCGACCGCATGGCCTTCGACGGCGTCGATCTGCTGAAGCTCAGCCCGTCCGAACGCCGCAAGATCGTCGGCAAGGACATCTCGATGATCTTCCAGGAGCCGATCGCCAGCCTCAATCCGTGCTTCACCGTCGGGTTCCAGATCGAGGAGGTGTTGCGCTTCCACATGGGCATGGACCGCGCCCAGCGCCGGGCGCGTGCCATCGAACTGATGAAGCTGGTCGGCATCGCCGACCCTGAAGAGCGGCTGAGTTCGTTCCCGCACCAGATGTCGGGCGGCCAGTGCCAGCGCGTCATGATCGCCATCGCCATTGCCTGCAATCCGAAACTGCTGATCGCCGACGAGCCGACCACGGCGCTCGACGTCACCATCCAGAAGCAGATCCTCGATCTGCTGGTTTCGCTGCAGGCCAAATACGGCATGGGCCTGATCATGATCACCCACAATATGGGCGTGGTGGCCGAGACCGCTGACCGCGTCATCGTCCAGTACAAGGGCCGCAAGATGGAAGAGGCCGACGTGCTGTCGCTGTTTGAATCGCCAAAGAGCAATTACACGCGGGCGCTGTTGTCGGCCTTGCCGGAAAACGCCGTCGGCGACCGGCTGCCGACCGTTTCCGACATGATGTTCGAGCCGGCGCCTTCTGCTGCGGGAGCCACCTGATGAGCACCACGGTTCTCGAAGGCAAGAACATCGTCCGCGACTACCACATCGGCGGCGGCCTGTTCACCGGGCCGCGCACCGTGCACGCGGTCAAGGGCGTCTCGTTCAAGGTCGACAAGGGCAAGACGCTGGCCATTGTCGGCGAAAGCGGCTGCGGCAAGTCAACGCTTGCCCGCATCATCACGCTGATCGATCCGGCGACATCGGGCGAATTGTTCATCGACGGCAACAAGGTCGACATCGCCAAGGGCGGATTGACCAAGGAGATGCGCCGCAAGGTGCAGATCGTCTTCCAGAACCCCTACGGATCGCTCAATCCGCGCCAGAAGATCGGCGACGTGCTGGGCGAGCCGCTTTTGATCAACACCGACAAGCCGGCGTCCGAGCGGCGCGACCTTGCGATGAAGATGCTGAAGAAGGTTGGCCTCGGCCACGAGCACTACAATCGCTATCCGCATATGTTTTCCGGCGGCCAGCGTCAGCGCATCGCCATTGCCCGCGCGCTGATGCTGAACCCGAGCCTGCTGGTGCTCGACGAGCCGGTCTCGGCGCTCGATCTGTCGGTGCAGGCGCAGGTGCTCAACCTGCTTGCCGACCTGCAGGATGAGTTCCAGCTGACCTATGTCTTCATCAGCCACGATCTGTCCGTGGTGCGTTACATCGCCGACGATGTGATGGTGATGTATTTCGGCGAAGCGGTCGAATACGGCTCGCGCGACGAGGTCTTTGCCGATCCCAAGCACAGCTACACCCGGACGCTGTTCGCGGCGACACCGCGCGCCGACGTCGCGTCGATCAAGGCGAGGCTGGCGAAGAAGAAAGCGGCTTAACGTCTCTTCGTCATCCTCGGGTCTGCACTGTGTCGCTAGCCTCTCACGACAGCTTGGCGATGATGGCGCGCAGCGCCTCGCCGAAGCGCCGGACTTCCTCGACCGTGTTGTAGTGGACCAGCGAGGCACGGATGGCGCCGCTGTCCATCGAGAGGTTGAGACGCTTCATCAGCCGTGGCGCGTACATGTGGCCGTCGCGGATGCCGATCTGCATCTCGGCCATTTCCTCGACGACCCGCTGCGGCGATAGTTTGCCGATGTTGAAGCAGAAGGTCGGCACGCGCTCGGTGATGCGGGCCTCGTCGGCGACGCCGTAGATGGTCGCGCCGCAACCTTTCAGCACGGCCAGCATCTCACGCGCCAGCACCAGCTCGTAGTCGCGGATGGCGCCCATGCCGGCAACAATGTTGTCGCGCCGCGAACGGTTGTTGGACGGCGCCAGATTGCGGCCTATCAGTTCCAGGTATTGCACGGCGGCATCCATGCCGGAGACGTTCTCGTAGATGAAGGTGCCGGCCTCGACCTTGTAGGGCGGCTCGTCGGGGATGAAATCCTCGCGGAAGGTCGGCAGCCGCTTCAGCGTCTCGAAACGGCCCCACAGGAAGCCCATATGCGGCGAGAAATTCTTGTAGCCGGAGCAGACGAGATAGTCGCAGTCCCAGGCCTGCACGTCGATCAGTCCATGCGGCCCGTAATGCACGCAGTCGAGGAACACTTCGGCGCCGGCCGAATGCGCGATCTCAGCCACCGAAGCGACATCGACGATCGAGCCGATCGAGTGCGCCGTGACCGTGCAGGCGATCAGGCGGGTGCGGTCCGAAGCCAGCGGACGCAGATCGTCGACATGCAGATTGCCGTCCTCACGCATCCGCCACCATTTGAATTTCGCACCGGCCGACTCCAGCGCCAGCCAAGTCGCGATGTTGGCGTCATGGTCCATGTCGGTGACGACGATCTCGTCGCGCTCTTGCAGCATCTGGCCGATGCCGAGGCTGACCAGGCGGATGAACGAGGTGGCATTCATGCCGAAGCAGATTTCCGCCGGGCTGTAGGCGTTGATGAGCAGAGCGACGCTTGTCCGGGCATCGGCGACCGATTGGTCGACGGTGACGCTGCGGCCATAGCGGCCGCCACGCTGCACATTGTGCGAAACCAGATGATTGGTCACCGCGTCGAGCACGCTCTGCGGGATCTGCGCGCCGGCGGCGTTGTCCAAAAAGATGAAATCGCCGGCCCGCTGCAAGGCTGGAAACATGGCGCGGATGGTGTCGACGGGGAACGCGCTGGCATTCGCATTGTCGGTTTGATGCTTATTCACGGGTAGGCTCCTGCGGAGGGCTTGGACGGGGTGGGATCGGTTGGCGAGGTCAGCGCTTCTTTTCGGTCTTGAAGCGCTCTTCAAGCAGGCTGACGAGGCGGACCATCGGCCAGAGGAAGATGAGATAGACAAGGGCGGCGCCGATCAGCGGCGATGGGTTGGCGTAGAGCGACTGCGCGTTGGTCGCTTCCTTCAAGAGTTCCGGCAGCGCCACGGTGGAGGCGAGCGAGGTGTCCTTGAACATCGAGACGCAGTTGCTGGTCATCGGCGGGATGACGACGCGGATCGCTTGCGGCAGCACCACCTTGCGCAAGGTCAGGAGGAACGGCAGGCCAAGCGCCTGCGACGCCTCGAACTGGCCACGCGGAATGCTCTCGATGCCGGAGCGGAACCCCCCGGCGGAGTAGGCCGACATGATGAAGGCGAAGGCCGTCACCGCCGATGCCCAGGACGACAGGCGTATGCCGAGGAAGGGCAGCGCATAGTAGATCAGGATCAGCACGACCAGCACCGGCAGGGCGCGGAAGATGTCGGTGTAGCCGACCGCGAGCCAGCGCAGCGGCTTCGGCGCATAGAGCCGCACCAGGCTGATCCCCAGGCCGATGGGGATGCCGATGCCGATGCTCAAAATGCCGAGCAGCAGCGTGTTCAGGAAGCCGCGCAGCAGCGCCGGCAGGCTGGACATAATGACGTCGGGGTTGAAGAAGGTGTCGATCAGCGACATGGGAGCGTTCCCGAACCCCAGAGCAAAGAATGCTCACGTTAAAATCGATTGGCCCCGCCGAGGGCAGGAGATCTGCGGCAGAAGCCGGCGGCCAGGCGTGAAAGAATCGTGCCGGCCTGGAAAGCCGGCACGATGTTACCGCAGCTTTCAGCTCAGGCCTTCGGCAGCGGCATTTCCTTCATGGTCGAAGAGTCGGCGGGCGCGTCGCTGCCGAACCACTTCTTGTGGATGGCGGCCAGCGTGCCGTCCTTCTTCATCGCGCTCAGCGCATCGTTCAGCTTGCCGAGCAGCGGGTGGTCCTTGGTCATCATCAGGCCGTATTGCTCACCGGTCTTGATGCGCTCCTTGACCACCAGGTCCTTCATCTTGGTGAAGGAATATTCCATGCCCGGAATGTCGCTGACTGCCGCATCGACGCGGCCGGCGCTGAGGTCGAGCAGCAGGTTCTGCTGCGTGTCGTAGCCCTTCACGTCGCTGAAGCCGTCGGCTTCCTGATGCGCCTTGACCCAGGTTTCGCCGGTCGAACCGGACAGCACGCCGATGATCTTGCCCTTGAGGTCGGCCTCGGCCTTGATCGGGCTGTCGGCCTTGGTGGCGATGCCCATATCGGAATCATAATAGGGCTGCGTGAACGACTGTGACTTCAGCCGCTCCGCCGTGATGGTGATCGACGAGATGGCGACGTCGATGCGCTTCGAGGTGGTGGCGGCAAACAGCGCCTGGAAACCGAGATCGGCGATGTCGGTCGTCATGCCGATGCGCTTGGCGGCTTCGTTGACGATGTCGACCTCGAAGCCTTCGAAAGTGCCGCTCTCGTTCTTAAATTCGAAGGGCGGGTTGGTCGGGTAGGCGCCGACATTCAGCACATCCGCGGCATAAGCGGTGGCGGGGCCGGCGGCGATGCCGATGGCGGCGGCGAGAAGAAGCAATTTGCGACGCGTGAAGCTCATTTTTGTTCCCTCTGTTGTTGATCGGGCGGGTTGCTCCCGCACGGTTTTTTGCCGCCCCGCTTCACGCAGGGCGTCAATTCATGGCAGCGACCATGCGGTCACGGATGGCGATGTTGTGTGTTGCAGACCGCGAATCCGCGCGCACGTCATCGAAGGCATGGCGCGTGTTGGATGATGACTGGGGCAGTATGAACGACAAGAACTGAGACTCCCACCCGGAGCACCCACGATGGACTGGCCGGCACGATGGACTGGTCTGCTCGATGGACTGGCCGGCAAGCCCGTCCGGCACGGCAATCGCCATCGACTCCGGAATGCTTATCCAAAGTGCGGCGCTTTTCAAGGCGAAAGTTTTAAGCTTAAAAAGCTGCGGTGTCCGTTGCGTGGTGGACATGGTGCGGCCCGCTGGAACCGATACCCGCGAGCGATGGTGACGCCAAGCTATTTCAGGCTTGAAATATTTCTGCGCGGGCCTAGCGTGCGATCTTCGCCGGGAGGCAGCGACGTGAACAAACCACACCCTTTGCACGGCCCGAACAGACTGAAGCTTGGCGTCTTTTCGACCAATGCCGATGGCGGGCTTGCCATCACCGATGTGCCGGAGCGCTGGGCGGCGAGCTGGCAGGACAATGTGACCGCAGCCCAGATCGCCGACCGCGCCGGGCTGGAGTTCATGCTGCCGATCGCGCGTTGGCGCGGCTTCGGCGGCCGCAACAAGGTGCGCGAATGGTCGTTCGAGACCTTCACCTGGGCGGCGGCACTCGCCATGGCCACCGAGCAGATCGGCCTGTTCATGACCGTGCATGTGCCGCTGGTGCATCCGCTCTATGCCGCCAAGGCGCTGGCGACGGTCGACCATATCAGCCAGGGCCGCGCGGGCTTGAACATCGTCTGCGGCTGGAACCCGAAGGAATTCGGCATGTTCGGCACGCCGCTGGTCGAGAAGGGCTATGACCAGGCGGCGGAATGGATCGAGATCCTGGAAAAGCTTTATGCCTCGGCCGAACCGCTCGATTACGAAGGCACTTATTATCGCCTCAAGGAGGCTGTCAGCCGGCCGGCCAGTCTGCAGGTTCCGCGCCCCGTGACCATGAACGCCGCCTTCGGCGGGCCGGGCCGCGATTTCGCTGCCGCCCGGTGCGATTATCTGTTCACGACATTTTCGGAAATGAGCGATGCCGGCAAGCATGTCGCCGACATCAGCGAGCGGGCCGATAAGGCAGGCCGCGATGTCGGCGTCTACACCGTGGCGCATGTCGTCTGCCGCCCGACGATGGAAGAGGCGCAGGCCTACTACACGCGCTACGCCGTCGATATGGCCGACCATGACGCCGTCGATGCCCACATGGCCGGCAAGAAGGAATTCTCGCAATCGCACGACCCGCACGCCTATGACCGCTACCGGCAGCGTTTCGCCGGCGGCGCCGGCACCTACCCGCTGATCGGAACGCCGGAAACGATCGCCGCCGACATGGTCGCCATTGCCGGGCACGGCTATCAGGGCATCGCGCTGTCCTTCGTCAACTACACGCAAGAACTGCCCTATTTCTGCGATCACGTGCTGCCGATCTTGAGGCAGGCGGGGCTTCGCGAATAATTTATTCCTGAGGCAGCCAATAATTTATTCCGGAATAACTGCCGTAGCCTGGATCTCCACCTTGGCCCGGTCCTCTACCAGCGCCACCACCTGCATGGCGGCCATCGCCGGAAAATGCCGGCCGATGACCTCGCGATAGGCCTCGCCGATACCCCTGAGATTGGCAAGGTATTCGGCCTTGTCGGTGAAGTACCAGGTCATCGAGGTGATGTGCTGCGGCCCCGCGCCGGCTTCCGCCAGCACCGCGACGATGTTCTGAAGCGTTTGCCGCACCTGGCCAACAAAATCGTCGGTCTCGAACTGGCATTGCCCGTTCCAGCCGACCTGTCCGCCGACGAAGACGAGCTGCCCGCGCGCCGCGACGCCATTGGCGTAGCCGACAGGTTTTGCCCAGCCTTCCGGCTGCAGAATCGTGTGCATTCAAAACCTCCCGGTATTCCAAAACCCAATTTTCAAAATCGAACGCTCGTCAATGTGCCGCCGTCAGGCCGCGCCCATCACTTGCCGCGCAATCACCACTTTCTGCACGTCGGAGGCACCCTCATAGATGCGCAGCGCGCGGATCTCGCGATACAGGCTTTCGACGATGTGGCCTTTGCGGACGCCGTCGCCGCCGTGCAGTTGCACGGCCTTGTCGATCACCTCTTGCGCCTTGTCGGTGGCAAACAGCTTGGCCATCGCCGCCTCGCGGGTGACGCGGGCAGCGCCCATGTCCTTGGTCCAGGCGGCACGGTAGACCAGCAGCGCCGCCGCATCGACATCGAGCGCCATGTCGGCGATGTGCCCCTGCACCATTTGCAATTCGGCCATCGGCGCGCCGAACAGTTTGCGCTCGGCCACGCGTTTGATGCTTTCATCCAGTGCGCGGCGGGCAAAGCCGAGTGCCGCCGCACCGACGGTCGAGCGGAACACATCGAGCACCGACATGGCGATGCGGAAGCCGTCGCCTGGCCTGCCGATCAGTGCGGTGGCCGGCAGGCGGACCCGCTCGAAAGACAGCCGCGC
>NZ_RZPW01000770.1:0-2837 GCF_003998455.1 Mesorhizobium sp. M7A.F.Ca.CA.001.08.2.1
CGCCAGGACCGAGCCTTCCGGCAGGTCGATGCCGTCCTCGTCCTCCGGCATCAGGGCGGCGATGGAATCGATCCAGATCAGGCCGAAGGAATGCGTGGCTCGCGCCGTCGCGGTCAGCGCCTTGTGCGCGACGCGACGATCGGCGCCGGCGGTCAGCCGGACCAGTCCCGATGGCGGCCGCTCGATATCGGCCAATTCGACGACGTCGAAATTCATCGCCTCCAGCCGCGCGCCGGTGCCTTCCCGGGCCAGGATGCCGGCGGCTCCAGGTTCGGCCGTGATCTGCACCATCTTGCGGCCGGAAAAATCCTCGACGTCGTGCATCGGGGCCTTCTCGACATATTCCGAGGTCATTGCCAAAAGCATGGCGCCATAGCTCATGCGGAAGGCGACGCGGTCGCCGACGGCCAGCGGCGGGTCGGCATCGGCGACGTCCAAAAGCAGATGGTCGCTGGAGGCGCCCAGCACCCGGATCCCCCTGGCGATCGGCGTCAGCCCCTCGACCAGCACGTCCTCGCGGCCGATATTGGCGATGGCGCGCAGCCTGTCGCCTTCGTCGGGGAAGACCGGCTGGTTGCCGAAGGCGTCGTAGCCCGATTGGCCGATCGGCCGTGACGGCTTGAGCTTGACCTCGATAATGTCGCTGGTCAGCCGGCAGGCATCGGGTTCGAGCTCGGCCCACGGCGCATCGCGGAAGGTCTCGACGCCACCTTGCAGGATCGCCTCGCCGACGCGCAGATTGTTGATGCCGGCCGGCAGCCTGCCTTCGAGCAGCAGCGGCAGCGACGACGAGGCGCCGCCGGAAATCACGTCGAGGCTTTTGCCGGACAGGCGCTCGGTCTTGTAGGCATGGGCGACGAGCTGCCCAAGGTTTTCCGGCGTCGGCATGATGGCGCCGAAGCAGCCGAGATTGGTGCCGATGCCGGCGATGCGCACGCCCTTGAACTGCAGGATCTGCTCAACCGTGGGGATCAGGTCGTTCGGCCAGATGCCTTCGCGGAGATCGCCGAGATCGATCATCAGCATGATGTCGTGGACGCGGCCCATGCGCTCGGCGATGCGCGAAATTTCGCGGATGGTGGCGAGTTCCGATTGCAGGCTGATGTCGACGGTGCGCACCACCTCCTCGACCCGCGCCATCGGCGGGCTGCGCAGCAGCATGATCGGTGCGTTGATGCCGCTGTCGCGCAGCCGGCGGATGTTCTCGAAACGCGATTCGGCGATGCCGGCGACGCCGCCGCGCAGCATGGCGCGTGCCACTTGCGGCATGCCGCAAGTGCCCTTGGTGACGCCGAACACTTTTATGCCCGACAGCGCGCAGCGCTCGACGATGGTGCGCGCGTTGCGCTCGATGCGGCCAAGGTCGATGGCGACTTGCGGTCCCGACATCCTAGCCCCCGTAGACCAGCCCCTGCGGGTCGATCTCCGGCTTGCGGCCCGAAACGAGGTCGGCGAGGAATTTTCCCGAACCGCAGGCCATGGTCCAGCCGACATGGCCGTGGCCGGTGTCGAGATAGAGATTCTTGTAGCGCGCCTGGCCGATGACCGGCACCGAGTTCGGCATCATCGGGCGCAGACCCGCCCAGAACACAGCCTTCTTCTCGTCGAAGGCACCCGGGAAAAGATCTTTGCCGGTGCTGATGATCGTCTTGAAATCGGCGGGCTTGAAAGTGCGGTCGAAGCCGGTGAATTCGGCCGTCGAGGACATCCGCAAGCGGTTGCCCAGCCTGGAATAGCCGATCAGCCGGTCCTCGTCGGCGCCGCCCATGGTCGGTCCCCTGCTTTCGTCCTCCAGGGGAATCGTCGCGGTATAGCCTTTTACCGGATAGACGGGCAGGTCGATGCCGTAACGGCGCCCGAGCAGGCCGCTTTCCGGCCCCATCGAGATGACAACCGCATCGCCGGCGACCGGGCCGGCCGAAGTCATCACCGCGCGCACCCGGTCGCCCTCGATGTCGAGGCCTTCGACTGTCGTGCCGAACAGGAATTTGACGCCGAGCTTCTCGGCCGCATAGGCGGCCAGCCTGTCGACAAACTGCTTGGAATCTCCGGTCTGGTCGGTTGGCGAATAGACGCCGCCGGCAATCTTGTCCTTGACGCCGGCAAGGCCCGGTTCCAGCTCGACCAGCCGGTCGCGGCCGACGATTTCGATCGGCAGGCCGTGCTTGGCAAGATAACGGTAATTGTCGGTGCCGGTGTCGAGGCTCTTTTGCGAGCGGAAGAAATAGAGAATGCCCTTCTTGCGCTCGTCGTAATGGATGCCGGTCGCTTCCGAAAGCGCATTGATGCAGTCGCGCGAATAGAGCGCGAGCCTGAGCTTGATGTCGGTGTTGGCGCGCAGGCGCGCCACCGTGCACTGGCGCAGGAAACGCAGGCTCCAGGCGAGGAAATAGGGATCAAGGCGCAGCCTGACCTTGATGCCGAGATCATGGTTGTAGAGCCCGCGCAGGAAGGTCTTCAAAGCCGCCGGCGAGGCCCAGGCGGTGGCGTCACCCGGTGACACCAGGCCGGCATTGGACTGGCTGGTGCCTTGTGCCGCCGCCGGATGGCGCTCGATCACCGTCACCTCATGGCCGTCGCTGGCCAGATAATAGGCGGCCGCCGTACCGACGACACCGGCCCCGAGCACCGTTATTTTCATGCCATTCCCCCAAGATCTCCTCGCGGCGCCGCGCCTCCGCGCCGTGCCGCGAACGCCTTCAATAGCGCTTCGCTGCCCGGCTTGCGAGCCCTTGGGAGAACCCGGCTCAGCCGCGCGCGGAGTTCTTGCCGGTCAGGATGCGCTCCCAGGCGAGCGCGTCGGCGACGATCTGGTCGAGATCGTCGCGTTGCGGGGT
>NZ_RZPW01000771.1:0-2836 GCF_003998455.1 Mesorhizobium sp. M7A.F.Ca.CA.001.08.2.1
CCGGCGCCCCTGGCGCCAATCAGCCAGTCCTTGCCGACGGGATCGTGGATGATGCCGGCGACGGTCTCGCCCTTGACCACGACCGCCAGCATGACGCCGAACAGCGGCACGCCGGAGGCGAAATTGAAAGTACCGTCGACCGGGTCGATGACGAAGGCCAGATCGGCATCGCCCAACCCGTTTAAAAGCGCTGGATTGTCGGAACAGGCCTCCTCGCCGACGACCATCGCTGAGGGATACCGCTCGCGCAGCCGCGCGGTGATCAGCCGCTCGGCATTGACGTCGGCTTCGGTCACCAGGTCGGCGGCCGACGTCTTCTGCCTGACATCGCCATCGCCCAACCGGCGAAAGCGCGGCATGATCTCGGCAAGTGCCGCCTCGGCCAGAATGCCGGCCAGCCAGTCGATCGCGGTGTCGTCAAATGTCATCGGCTTGCCTTGTGGTGAGGGTCTCGTTGAGGGCAGCGAAATCGAACAGCTTTCTGTCGAGCAGATGCGATGGCCTGCTGTTCGACAGCGCGCGCAGCATCGTATCCTTGCGGCCCGGCATGCGCTTTTCCAGGTCCTCGAGCATCGCCTTCATGGCGTTGCGCTGAAGACCTTCCTGGCTGCCGCAGAGATCGCAGGGAATGATCGGGAATCGCATGGCGGCAGCGAATTTTTCCAGATCGACCTCGGCGCAATAGCTCAATGGCCGCAGCACCATAACGTCGCCTTCGTCATTGAGCAGTTTTGGCGGCATGGCGGCGAGACGCCCGCCATGGAAGAGGTTCATGAAGAAGGTCTCGAGAATGTCCTCGCGATGGTGGCCGAGCACCAGCGCCGAGCACCCCTCCTCACGTGCAATGCGGTAGAGATGGCCGCGCCTGAGACGCGAGCAGAGCGAGCAATAGGTGCTGCCCGCCGGCAGCTTGTCGGTGACGACGGAATAGGTGTCCTGATATTCGATCCGGTACGCAATGCCGTGGCTGTCGAGATAGTCCGGCAGGATATGTTTGGGGAAATTCGGTTGGCCCTGGTCGAGATTGCAGGCCAGAAGATCGACCGGCAAGAGCCCGCGCCATTTGAGGTCGAGCAGCACCGCGAGCAGGCCGTAGGAATCCTTGCCGCCCGACAGGGCTACGAGCCAGCGCTGGCCGGGCTTGACCATCGAGAAATCCTCGATCGCCTGCCGGGTCAGCCGCAGCAGCCGCTTGCGCAGTTTGTTGAACTCGACCGAGGACGGCACGTCGGCGAACAGCGGATGGAAACCGCCTTCGCTGTCGGCGACCGGTTCGAGCGTTTCAATGTCTGGAAGCATGTTCATGGCATGTCGCTTTCAGTGGCCCAGAGCGCCGGATTAGCGGACATGACCGACAAAGAAAAGGCCGCCTCGACGGGCGGCCTTCGCAGGATGTCGCAGAACGCGCTCGTTTAGCGCGAATAGAATTCGACGACCAGGTTCGGTTCCATCTGCACGGCGAACGGAACATCCGCCAGGCCGGGGATGCGCGAGAAGGTCGCGACCATCTTGTTGTGATCGGCTTCGATGTAGTCCGGCACGTCGCGCTCGGCGAGACCGACCGCTTCCAGAACGATGACCAGCTGCTTGGACTTTTCGCGGATTTCGACGACATCGCCCGGCTTGCAGCGGTACGAGCCGATGTTGACGCGCTTGCCGTTGACGTTGACGTGGCCGTGGTTGACGAACTGACGGGCGGCGAAAATGGTCGGCACGAACTTGGCGCGGTAGACGACCGCGTCGAGACGCGACTCGAGCAGGCCGATCAAGTTCTCCGAGGTGTCGCCCTTGCGGCGGTCAGCCTCTTCATAGACCTTGCGGAACTGCTTTTCCGAAACGTCGCCATAGTGCCCCTTCAGCTTCTGCTTGGCGCGCAGCTGCAGGCCGAAATCGGAAAGCTTGCCCTTGCGGCGCTGGCCATGCTGGCCGGGGCCGTATTCACGCTTGTTGACCGGGGACTTCGGGCGGCCCCAGATGTTTTCGCCGAGACGGCGGTCGATCTTGTACTTCGCGGATTCGCGCTTGCTCATCGCATTCCCTTTTCAAAACAACACACCCCGGAACCTCATGGTCCGGGTGAAGGAAACGCGCCCTCCTCTGGCCTCCGTTTTCGAGACCTGACAGGGTTTTCCCACGCAACGCGGCGGAAAACCCACGGGACACGTCAGTTCAAACAAGATAGTAGAATTGGATTTCCACGCATCTTGCGCACATAAAGAAAACCACCGGGCATTGCGGCCCGGTGTTGGCGCGCTGATTAAACGGAGATTTAACCGGTGTCAAGCTTGTGGCTGGCGTAGGCCATGGCGACGATATAGCGTCTCTGGGTTGAGTACAGTGCCGGATGTGGCGGGAGGTTGCGCCAGCGGCATCAGGAAGGGACCGGAGCAGAGGAGCTACATTCGCATGAAGAAATTCTTCCTTACCCTGACAGGAGCCGCTGTGTTGGCGGGATCCATGGCGGTCATGACACCGGAGCCGGCTGAGGCCAGGCATTGGCAAGGGCACCGGCACCACCAGGCTTGCCGCATCGTGATCAAGAAGAAAATTATCTGGCGGCACGGCCACAAGAAGGTCATCCGCTACAAGATCAAGCAGTGCAGAGGGCGCTGGTAGGCTGCAATCCGGTCTCAGGCGGCCGACATCACTTCAAAGCCCGCGGTTTGGCCGCGGGCGTTTGATTCCGGCTCGTGTTCTTCGGCGTTTCCCTTGAACGGCGGACCGCACTCTAGCCTTTCGACTTCTTCTCCGGCAGGCCCTTGCGCTTCGTCTCGGCGAATTCCTCGAGCTGCTTTTCGCTCATCGATTCGTACATTCCCTTGGAAGCGCCCTGGAG
>NZ_RZPW01000772.1:0-2835 GCF_003998455.1 Mesorhizobium sp. M7A.F.Ca.CA.001.08.2.1
GTTTAAGGCACCGGTCTTGAAATTCGCTCGACGGCGTCCCTGCCCTTCCCCTCTAGTGCTGCCAAATCCTTGCCTGTCATGGCTTTGCGCTATGGCGAGGGCGCCAACGTGCTACACCGTCCCGCCTCATACCGTAGCGTTGCGTTGCAAAAAGTGTAGCAGTTTGTTCGCTGCCTGTTCGTGCATTTGATTTCCAAGGGTTTCCTGCGAGTATCGGCTAGTCCGTGCGACATGGACGCGACATGGGAGGGAAGCTTTTGAACAAGTCAGGGTGGCAATATGCCGTGGCGTGCGGCATCGCAACGTTGGTTGGCTGCGCCGGCTTGGGCTTTCTGCTGCAGGCCCTCGGAATGAGTGAACGTAGCGGCCTGTTGATCGGAGCTGCCGTGACTAGCACCCTAGCTGCGGCGCTGGTTTACGACACCGGAGTAAGCGAGGGGAAGTCGAACGCCAGCCATTGAAACGCCCGCCATTTTCGGCAGAGGGAACAACGGAGGAAGAAGCAGAATGGCCACCATGTTAGAAAACCATATCGCCTGGATGAAGAAAGAGGTGGTCAGTTTGAACGCCCGGATCGAGATGATCGAAGCTGGAAAGGCCCGCTTCTACTCGAAGCATGACAATGGGCCGTCTGTAGACACGACAGACACCATCCTCGCAGACAACAAGGAATTGAAGGCTGAGCTTGAAGGGCTTTTGAAGGAATACGACAATTAGGCCCAAAATGGCCCGCCGCCGTGAGGCAGCGGGCGTCCAGCTAGAACGGATTGGGTGCAGTAGTAACGTCGCGGCATTCGCGCGGGGAGGACACGTTAATGCACGGGGACGAGCGACGGCAACTTGTTCGGGATTTTCTGGCTAGGCATAAGCTTGGGGCTATCAGCACCGTGCATCCGGACGGGTCTCCAGAGGCAGCCGTCATTCAGGTGACGTTGGGCGACGACCTCAACATCGTGTTCGACAGCTTTCCCGGAAGTCGGAAGCTGGCAAATATTAAACGAGACAGTCGGATCGCCATGGTGATCGGCTGGGACGAAAACGTGACGGTTCAAATTGAAGGCCTGGCCCGACCTGCCAAGGCTAACGAATTGCAGCGGTTGAGAGATGCTCACGTTGCCAACTGTCCGCTTGAAGCGGAGTTTCTAAAGCAAGGGGCGCAACTCTTTACGATTTCGCCCCAATGGATTCGCTATTCCGATTTCAGAGGCGAGCCGATGGTTTTTGAGCTGTCCGGCGACTCGCTTGCGAAATAGAGGGGCCGCCGCCGGGGCTGTCTGTGCAACAAAGGCCGTCTATCGGCGTTGAGGCTCGTCTCAGTGGAGCTTTGACAATGGATCCGGCAACCGCAGCAGTACTGCTTTTACTATCTTGCAGCCCTGGCGAGCCTGCCGTCTGCAAGCCCATTGAGGCCGCGCCGACCACATATGCGTCGCTTGACGTATGTCTGGCATCTCTGAAAGACAGGCTCGCAGGTGCGCCAAATGGGGAAATCGTCGGACGTTGCCATCCTGTCGACGAGACTGTCACCGGTTCACTGCCCGCCGGGTACACCACCGTTGTTGTCACGCGGGGCGTTGGGAGCAAAGCCATCAGCAATAGCTACATCGTTCAACACAAAGAATAGAGGCCCGCGACCGTGAGGCGGCGGGCCAATTGATCGGGCGTCGGACTATTGAATGCAAGAGCCTGGCGGGTAGTGCTTCGGGTCATAGCTCGACGGCGAGACGAGCATGAAATCGACGTCGGCGCGGATAGGCATCATGCCGAAGATGTTGCGGTAGGCGTAGTGGAACGGCACGACTATCATGTCGTTGTTCGGCTCTATCGCCGCGGAGAGTTTTGGCGCGGTCATAGCCCGCTCCTCACCAGCGTCTCTTGCGATTCCAGATCATCCGGCCACATGATGACTTCGCCATAGTCACCGGGACAGTAACCCTCCAGATCGCCGCCCTCCTCGTCGTCGCAGTTGTCCAACTCGAGGTCGAGCACGTCGCCGGGAGGCAGGTTCGGCGCGGTGGCAGACAGGAACGATTGCCCGGCGCGATGTCCCCAGCCAAGGGACGGCTCGTCGTCGGCCGTGTCCTCGAGGTCGCAATCGACTTCCATCATGTCGAGCGCGGTGATCAGGGCCATGGCGCGGTCTAGGAGGTCGTTCAGGCGCGTCTCGACCGATTGGCGCCATATGCGCGGGTCCATCCCCTTCGGCATGCCTAGAGGCTGCAGGATAGGTGTGTGCGCGGTCATGATGACCTCCGCACGACTAAAACAAATCCGGTCTCATGATCGATCTGGACGCGGCACCGTCCGCCATGGATCATCGCCAAGGAAGAGGCGATCGAGGCGGCGTCTCGCTCGATCTGCATTGCGGCCGCGGCGATCGTGACGTCACCCATGATCACGATCGGCCGGCGGGAAAAGCGCCCGATGATAGGCATTACCTCGGCGCCGGGCATAGCTTCGCCGGCGGCCGGAACGTGAGTGTTCGGCATTGACTTTCTCCAGTGCGATGTTAACCAAGAATGCACATGTTTTTTGCAACTCTGCGCATTCTGTGTCAACATGTTTTTTGCAACTTAGGAAGGTTCATGCTCACTTCAGCACAATGCCGGGCGGCTCGCGCTCTAGTCGATTGGTCTAGGGAAATGCTGTCGGAGCGGTCCAAGGTCAGCCATCGAAGCATAGTCGATTTCGAACGTGGTGCGCGTGAACCGCGTGTGCTGACAAAGGAGGCGCTGGCCCGAGCACTGGAGGCCGCCGGCGTTGAGTTCATCCCCGAGAATGGCGGCGGCGCCGGTGTGAGGCTCAAAAAGGGCGGCAAAATAGACTAGTTCTCCG
>NZ_RZPW01000773.1:0-2833 GCF_003998455.1 Mesorhizobium sp. M7A.F.Ca.CA.001.08.2.1
CGATATCAGGAAGCGGCTCGATTATTGGGCAAAGCTGCGCAAAGAGCGGGAATAGCCGGCTTGCGTGAGGCTATTGACCGGATCCGCCAGGCAGCCAGCCGGCCGCGGTAGCAGGGCCGTTGTGTGGTAACCCAAAAAACCTTATCAAGGCGCACGGCCGGGCGGTGGCCGTTGCCTTGATTTGGGCACCTCATTCGCAACAGGATCGCGCTTCGCGCGTGGAAAAATGACAAAAACCCTTCGCAAGTCCCTTCGCAAGTTCGCCATTGCCATCCCGCTTCTCGCCCTTGGCTTCTATTTCATCCCCATCCTGACGACGATCTTCATCATCTGCGGCCTGATCGACGTGCTGCGCAACGACCGCAAGGATCTGTCGCTGTTCTCAGGCTATTTTCTCGGCAACGGCCTGTTCACCTGGCTGCTTTCGCCGTTCAACCTGCTGGTCGACCTCCTGTGCTACAGAAATCCTGGCGTGTGGAAGCTGGATCAGTTTCCCGCCGACTATCGACGCGAGGTCAACGAGGTCCTGGACATCTTCAAGGCGCGCAAGGATGAGATCATCGCCGATATCGATGCCAATTTCGGCGCCGGCCGGCGCGGCATGTATGTCTACCAGTGGTACGGCAAGCACAAGATCGACAACGTCGCCGAGTTCAACAAGGATTTCAAATACATCAAGACCATCGCCGTTTCCGTGTTCAGCAAGCGCGAATCGACGTCCTGGCATTTCGGCCCGTTGCGGCTCAGCCTGCGCATTCTCTACAATCTGATCCCGGTGAAGTCGGAGATTTTCGTCGAGTGCGGCAGTGTCAAGAATTACTGGTACGACAATCCGCTGTTCATCTTCGACGACACGCTGCTGCATCGCTCGGTCAACGAGTATGACGGCCGCCGCTACTGCGTGTTCATGGACATTATCAGGCCATCCCCGGTTCCCCGCCTCATCGCGGGCATGCTCGCCGTCGTCTCGGTGAGCGTCGAGCGCATCAATTCCATGTTCTACAAGAACTGGAAGATGATCGGTTCGACCAAGCCGAAGAATGCCGGGACGACCTGAGCAGGCAATCGCTCAATGCAGCTGGCGGCATCGGCTGAATTTGAATAGCCCGGGGAAGTACCGAAGATGTTCAACCTGCTTCTCGTCGTCGTCGGTGGTGGAGTCGGCGCCGGTATTCGCCACCTGACCAACATCGGCGCGCTGCGTTTTGTCGGCCCCAACTATCCCTGGGGCACGATGGCCATCAACGTCATCGGCTCCTTCGCCATGGGGCTGTTCATCGCCTCCATGATGCGCCGTGGCGGATCGAACGAGGTCAGGCTGTTCGTTGCCACCGGCATTCTTGGCGGCTTCACCACCTTCTCAGCCTTTTCGCTCGATTTTGCGACGCTGTGGGAGCGAGGAGCCACGCTGCCTGCGCTGGTTTATGCCCTTGCCAGCGTCATTGGCGCCATTATCGCCCTGTTTCTGGGACTTTGGCTCGCAAGAAGCCTGCCTTAGTGCTATTGCCGCGCCAAGAACAGGCCGAGCTTTGCTCGGGAAACGGATAAGCGACAAAAAACATGGCAGGCGTTGAACAGATCACGGTGGAAGCCGGCGAGGCGGGCATGCGGCTCGACCGCTGGTTCAAGACCCATTTCCCGGGCCTTGGTTTCGGCCATTTGCAGAAGCTTCTGCGCTCCGGCCAGATCCGTGTCGACGGCGGCCGGGTCAAGGCCGACACCCGTGTCGAGCCCGGCCAGATGGTTCGCGTCCCACCGCTCGAGGTTGACAAGAAGGGCGAGAGTGCGCTGACCGGCCACTCGATCCGCAACCAGGGCGATGCCGATGTCCTGTCGAAAATGCTGATCCATGAAGACCCTAAGGTTTTCGTCTTCAACAAGCCGGCGGGCCTTGCGGTGCAGGGCGGCTCGGGCGTCACCCGCAATGTCGACGACATGCTGGAGGCCTGGCGCAACCAGAAGGGCGAGAAGCCCAGATTGGTTCACAGGCTTGACCGCGACACTTCGGGCGTGCTGGTCGTCGCCCGCACCCGACTGGCCGCCATGAAGCTCTCGGAAGCGTTTCGCGCCCGCGAGACCAAGAAGACCTATTGGGCGCTGGTCAAGGGCGTGCCGCCCAAGCGCGAGGACAAGATCTCGACCTGGCTGATCAAGGAGCCGACGCCGGACGGTGACCGCGTGCGGGTCGCCGCGCATGGCGAAAAGGGCGCCGATCACGCTGTGTCCTACTACCGCATCATCGAGCAGGCGGCGCAGACGATGACCTGGCTTGAAATGGAGCCTTATACCGGCCGCACCCACCAGCTTCGCGTTCATGCCGCCTACATCGGCTGCCCGATCCTGGGCGATCCGAAATATTTCGAGGCCGACACCAACTGGGACTTTCCCGGCGGCATTCAAAACCGCCTGCATCTGCACGCCCGCCGCATCATCATTCCGCATCCCGACAAGGGCGTCATCGATGTCACGGCGCCAATGCCACCGCATATGCGCCAGAGCTGGAACCTGATCGGCTTCGACGACGCCAGCGCGGAGGACTGATCGTGAGCGGCGCCACCGACGCGCTCGACCGGCGCGACACGGTCGACCTGGCCGCCGCCGCGATCATGGTCGGGCTGACCTTTTCCTGGGGGCTGAATTACGTCGCCGCCAAGATCTCCTACGCTGGCTATGATCCGGTTTTCCTGTCGATCGCGCGCTCGATCATCGGCGGCATGTGTGTCTTTGCCTGGTGCCGGTGGCGCGGCATCGCGCTTTTCACGCGCGACGGGACCTTGCTCGCCGGCATCGTGGTTGGCGCGCTTTTCGGCATCGAGTTCCTTTGCCTCTATGT